>JAFAFZ010000252.1 GCA_023423215.1 Actinomycetes bacterium | reverse complement strand
CGACGCGGATCTCGCGCAGCGCGACGAGGTCCTGAACCGGTTCCTGGACGCGTGCGCCGGTGGTGACATGGAGTCGTTCCTCGCGCTGCTCACCGATGATGCCGAGCTGACCTTCGACGGCGGCGCCCAGGTCAGGACCGCAGCACGGCACCCGATCCGCGGCGCGGCTCGGGTGGCCCGCTTCCTCGCCTTCGTCATGGGCCGTGTCGCCGACGGCGGTCGCGTCGCACCCACCTTCCTCAACGGCGGCCCTGCTGCCGTCGTCACGAGTAGTGCGAACGAGATCATCGGCGCCGTCTTCCTGGAACCGGGCGCTGACGGGAACGTCGCCGAGATCCGCTGGATCCGCAACCCGTCGAAGCTGGCCGCGCTGCGCTGAACCGCCACCTGTGACAGCTCCGTGTCACCGCCGTCGGCTCCTACCCCGAGGTGCGTCGGATGGGCGGCAGGGCATAGGTGCCGGCCACGATCTCCTCGCCCGGCTGGTACGCCCGGAGCATGGGACGGAACGTGCCGGTGGCCGGGGTGGGCAGCCAGTTCGACTCCCGCTCGGGCCCGGGCGACGTGGACTGCAGGTAGATGGTGACCGATCCGTCGTCGCCGTAGTGGAGACCGGGGCTGCGATCGCCGATCGAGTAGCGGTCGATCGGGTTCTCGACGAGGTAGAAGCGTGGGACGTCGTACATGGTGAGCGACCAGAACGCCTCCACCGGCGGGGCTGGCGAGAACGTGACCTCGTAGGTGTGGGCGGCGTCGAGCAGATCGCCGCCGGCATCTCGGAACACCGGGGCGTATGCGGCCTCGTAGCCGTGGTTCCCCCACAGACCGGCGCGAGCGGCGACGGCCCGCGTGACCGCCGCCTTCGAGCGATCCTCGATCCGCCACTCGGGAGCGTCGATCGTCCCGAGCTCGAGGTGGTCGAGGTTGTAGTCGAAGTAGTGGCTGGCATCGGTCCACCCCTGCGGAGGCTCACCGCTGCCCCCGCCGAGCCGGTCGATCGTCTGCTGGCCGGCGAGCGCTCCGGCCCGCAGCACCTCGGCGAGCGCAGGGTCCGGGTCGACGAACGGCGACTCGGTGTCGAGGAGACCGAACCGTTCGAGCATGGCGACGAACGGCGCGTCGCCTGCGGGAGGCGGGAAGGCGAGCAGCCCGACCCGCAGGCGCTCCCACCAGAGGAGGTCGTCGGCCACGCCCTCGGCGGGCTGCGGGGTGCCCTCCGCATCGGCGCCCGACGGGTGGATCGTGAAGTGGTCCTGGAGGCCGTGCACGGCCGGGAGGTCTGCTTCGCCGTCGACCTGGAGGCGGCCGACGATCACGGCGATGGTGGTCGGCGACGCGATCACGGTGGACCCGTCCGCGACCTCGCCGTCGAACCCTGGCGGCACGAAGGTGAACGACCCTGCCCCGGTACCCGTGGCGCGGCGACCGATGTAGGCGAAGTTGTTCGTCCAGGCGTCGACGCACTGGAGGACGTAGTACCGGTCGGCCGTGTCAGGGACGTCGATGCGGACCGGGCCACCGGACAGGTCGAGGGGCGCGATCAGGTAGGCCGTGTCGTTGTTCGGACTGACGAACTCTGCCGTCGGCCCCAACAGGGCGCGCGCGTAGAAGAAGGTGTTCCACGGCACCACCTGCCCGTCGGCGAGCGATGCGGTCCCCGCGGGGAGCTTCACGATCTCGTCCAGGTTGTAGAGCAACGGGTAGCCGTAGATGTAAGCCCTCGCGGCCGCCTGCACCTGCGGGTCATCGACCATGTCGAGCTCCTTCGAAGGGGGCTGGTTCTCCGAGCCCGGCGCCGTGCACGGTAGCGACCCGCTCACGGACGTCCCGCATGTGGGAGCTCCACCCATCACCTCCGAGTCACGAGCGCGACTGGTCGCCTCGTCAGTCGGGCCGTCCGAGCAGGTCCGGACGGTTCTCGACCGAGCCCCGCGCTGAGCGCCGGCAGCGTTCGTGCACCGTCGACCGGGTCAGCTCGTCGGTCAGTGCAACGGTCTCGTGTCGTAGCGTGCGCTCGGGGCCCGCGACGGCGACCACCCGGCCCGCGAGACCGCTGGGCCAGGACGAGAGGGAACAGCCATGCGAGCGGTGCGGAACACCGAACGAGGCATCGAGGTGCTCGACGTGCCGCCGCCGGAGTCGACGGACGGCCTGGTCCGAGTGCGGGTGCGCGCAGCGGGCATCTGCGGGTCGGACCTCCACCTCATCGAGTGGGGCCCGCTCCCGGTCACGCTCGGCCACGAGTTCGGCGGCGTGCTCGACGACGGCACCGAGGTCGCGGTCCAGCCGCAGACACCGTGCGATCACTGCGATTGCTGTCGTCGCGGCGACGTCCACCTGTGCCGCGAGCTCCTGAGCCGGACGCACGGCGTCTCGATCGACGGCGGACTCGCGGACGAGGTGTGGGTCGATCCACGCGCCGTCGTGCCGTTTCCGGCCGGCGTGAGGGTCGGCGACGCCGGGCTCGTCGAACCCCTCGCCGTCGCCGTCCACGGCGTCGACCTCGTCGAGGTGTCCTCCGGCATGAGCGTGCTCGTCGTCGGCGGAGGCAGCATCGGCCTGTGCGCCGTCGCCGCCTCGGTGGCGGCAGGTGCTGACGTCGACCTGGCAGGGCGCCATCCGCACCAGGTGGAGTCGGGTGCGCGGCTCGGCGCCAGCACGACGCTCGGCACGGACTACGACGTGGTCATCGACGCCGCCGGTACGCAGTCAGCGATCGACCAGGCCGTGGACCTCGTTCGACCGGGCGGCACGGTCGTCGCGATGGCGTCCTACTGGTCCCCGATCCAGATCGGCCTCGGCTTCACCACGAAGGAGCTCCAGCTGCGAGCCGCCAGCGGCTACGGCGTGCACCGTCACAGCGGTGTCCGTGAGTTCGCGGCGGCCGCCGACCTCCTCGCTGCGGTCCCGGACGTGGTCGATGCGCTCGTGTCGCACCGGTTCGGCCTCGACGACGCAGCGGAAGCGTTCCGCGTCGCGGCGGATCGCCGCAGCGGCGCCACCAAGGTCCAGCTGATCCCCTGATCGACCGTCGCCGCCCCGTCGCCCGATCCTCGTCCGAGGCGGTCGACCTACGCTCGCCGCCCGTGACCCCGACGCTCGACACGCTCTCGGCTCGAGAGGCCCGACGGCTTGCCATCGCCGCGCAGGGCCTCGACCGGGCGCGCCGCCCCGGCAACGCCAGCCGCGCTCGCGTGCACGCCGCGGTCGAGCGCCTTGGCGTCCTGCAGCTCGACGCCGTGAACGTGCTGGCACGCACGCAGTACCTCGTCCTCTTTGCTCGATGCGGTCCGTTCGACCGCGACCACCTTCACCGGCTCGCCGGTCCCCGCGGCCCGCTGTTCGAGTACTGGGGCCACATGGCCTCGGTGCAACCGGTGGCCCTCCATCCGTTGCTCCGCTGGCGGATGGCCCTGGGCGGCAGCTACGGCGAACGACCCGCTCACGCCGCGCGCATCGCCACATGGGCGACGGAGCACGCCGCCTACATCCAGGCCGTGCTCGCCGAGGTCGCCGAACGGGGGCCGCTGACGGCCGGGGAGCTCGACGATCCCCGACGGCGAGACGGCGAGTGGTGGGACCGGCGCAGCGTCGGCCGCCAGGCGCTCGAGTACCTGTTCGAGCGCGGCCAGGTCGCCGCCTGGCGGACCCCGTCGTTCGAGCGGGTCTACGACCTTCCGGAGCGCACCCTCCCGCCCGAGGTCCTCGCCGCACCCACCCCGAGCGCCGATGACGCCAAGCGGGCGCTGCTGGGTCGAGCGGCGGATGCGCTCGGCGTCGCCACGGTGCGCGACCTGGCCGACTACTTCCGGATCCGGGGCTCCGAGGCGAAGGCCGGGGTGCACGAGCTCGTCGAGGCCGGCGAGCTGGCTCGGGTCGACGTCGAGGGGTGGGCCGAGCCGGGCTACGTGCGGCCAGGTGCCGCTCCGACCCGTCCCCGACGTCGGCACGCCACGCTGCTGTCGCCCTTCGACTCGCTCATCTGGGACCGAGCCCGCACCGAGCGGGTCTTCGACTTCAGCTACCGCATCGAGATCTACACGCCGGCATCCAAGCGTCGCTACGGCTACTACGTGCTGCCCGTCCTGCTCGGTGACGAGCTGGTGGGCCGACTCGACCTCAAGACCGACCGCAAGCTCGGAGCCCTGCAGGTCCTCGCCGCCCACGCCGAGCCGGGCGTGGACCTGAGCGACGCCGCGGCGGCGATCGCCCCGGAGCTCGGGACGATGTCGGCGTGGCTCGGGGCCGACTGCGTCCTCGTCGCCGACCGTGGTGAGCTCGCTCCCGCCCTCACCTCGGCCGTCGCCCGCAGCGTGCACCGCTGAGCCACGGCACCGCACCCGCCCGCAGCCTGCTGGTTCGCACGGGGCAGGAGATCGCTCCGTCCCGGCCGTCGCGCCTGGCCCGAGGGTCAGCCGCTTGCTCCCGCCTGGCTCCGCAGACGGCGGGTGTCCGCGGCGTCAGAGCTGCATGCGTTCGTCGGCCTCGATCGCCACTGGATCGGACCGTGGTGCATCACCGGTCCCAGACACCTGTCGGGGTCACGTTCGACCAGTCCGGCGAGCGCTTCTCCATGAACGCCATCGCCGCCTCGGCGACCTCTCCGCCCGTCGATGCGAGTATCTGCGTCCGGTTCTCGAGGTGGATCGCCTGATCGATGCTCACCGCATCGAGGTTCGACCACATCACCTCCTTGGTCATCACGACACCGAAGGGGCTGTAGCCGCAGATGACGTCGGCGACCTCGAGCGCCCGGGCGACGACGTCGTCCGCGACCTCGGACACGATCCCCATCCGCTCGGCCTCGTCAGCGTCCACCCGACGGGCGGTCAGGATCAGGTCGAAGGCACGTGACGACCCCACGGCGCGGGGCAGCGTGTAGCTGATGCCGATGTCGCAGCCACCGATGCCGACCTTGATGAACTGGGCGCAGAACCGTGCATCGGGGGAGGCGATGCGCAGGTCGCAGGCCAGCGACAGAGCGAAGCCTCCCCCGTAGGCGACGCCGTTCACCGCAGCGATGACGGGCTGCTGGAGGCGACGGAGCTTGATCGGCAGCTCGGCGATGCGCTCCTGGGACAGCATGCCGGCACGTGGACCGGTCGTGCCGTGCGACGTGGACGACCCTTCGATGCTGGTGAGGTCGAGCCCGGAGCAGAAGCCGCGACCGGCGCCCGTGAGCACCACCACCCGACAGGTGTTGTTCGCATGGATCGCGTCGAGCGCATCGTGCAGTTCGTCGACGAGCGCGAAGGACAGCGCGTTCAGTCGATCGGGGCGGTTCAACGAGACGACCGCGACCTCGGGACGCGGATACTCCACGGTGACCAGCTGGTCGTCTGCTGCACTCGTCTCGCTCATCGGTCCCCCTGCACTCGCGTTCATTTGACTCGATCAACTACACTACCCGGAACCGGGACCCGGCACCGGACCGGCCGAGAACGTCTCACACGGGGGACCACCATGGACTCGACGAAGCTCAACTCCTTGTTCGACATGACCGACCGCGTCGTGATCGTCACCGGCGGAACGCGCGGCATCGGCAGGGCCCTCGCGGAGGGCTACGCAGCCGCAGGCGCCAAGGTCGTGGTGGTGAGTCGCAAGCAGGAAGCGGTGGACGAAGCAGCCGAACATCTCCGGTCGATGGGCGCCGAAGCGATCGGCGTCCCCGCACACGTCGGCGATCTCGACGATCTGAGCACCGTCGTGGAGCGAACCGTCGACGCGTTCGGCGGCATCGACGTCGTCGTCAACAACGCAGCGACAGCACTCGCGCAGCCGGTCGGCGAGTACACGCCCGAGGCCTGGGCGAAGTCCCTCGACGTGAACCTCCGCGGACCGGTGTTCCTCACCCAGGCAGCACTCCCCCACCTGAAGGCCAGCCCCCACGCCGCGGTGCTCAACATCCTCTCGGGCGCCGCGTTCATGTTCTCGTCGTTCGTGTCCATGTACGGCATCGGCAAGGCCGGCCTGCTGTCCGCCACACGGTCTGCGGCGGCAGAGCTCGCGCCGCACGGCATCCGGGTCAACGCGTTGTCGCCGGGCACCGTCGACACCGACATGGTGCGCGCCAACACGCCCGAGATGCAGGACGTGATGGCCGAGGTGATGCTGCTCAAGCGGATGGCCGACCCCGACGAGATGGTGGGCCCGGCGCTCCTGCTCACCTCGGATGCCGGCAGCTTCATCACCGGCCAGGTGCTCCTCGTCGACGGAGGGATGGTCCCCCACTGAGCGCTATTGCGCCGGTCGACTGGACGAGCGGGCGAGCGGGCGAGCGACGCATCGAGCCGCTCAGTCGAAGACGATGACGCCGCGGATGTTGCGGCCCTCGCGCATGTCGTCGTAGCCCTCGTTGACCTCGGACAACGAGTAGCGACGGGTGACCAGTTCGTCGAGGCGCAGCTCGCCCTCGCGGTACATCGACAGGAGGCGGGGGATCATCTCCCGAGGGTTGGACGATCCGTAGATCGTGCCCTTCACCTCCTTGTTGAGCATCGACAACATGAAGAGGTTGAGCTGCGAGTCCTGCTCCATCATCGGAGCGAGCCCCGTGACGACCAGGGTGCCACCCTTGGCCGTGAGGTCGAGCGCCGGCTGCACCATGTCGCCGTGCACGACACCCGCGGCGAGCACCACGCGCTCGCACATGTCGCCCCAGGTCAGGTCCGGCACGGCCGCCATCGCCTCCTCCATCGACGCGAAGGTGTGCGTCGCGCCGAAGAGCATGGCCTGCTCACGCTTGAACTCGACCGGATCGATCGCGATGACGCGCTTGGCGCCGGCGATCCGCGCGCCTTGGACGGCGTTGATGCCGATGCCTCCGACGCCGATCACCGCGACGGTCTCCCCCGGACGGGTGCCGGCACGCTCGGTCGCGGAACCGAACCCGGTGCCGACGCCGCAGGTGACGAGGGCAACCGCCTCGAAGGGCAGGTCGTCGTCGACCTTGATGACGGAGTCCTCGCTCGCGAGCACGTACTCCGAGAAGGTGCCGACCTGCGCGTAGCGACCGACGGGTTGGCGGCCGTTCGGACCGTCGACGTGGTGAGCTTCGCGCCCGTCGCTCATCATGCCGATGTCGAAGAGCTTGGCGCCCTGGTCACAGATGAAGCTCCGACCGCTCATGCAGTAGCGGCAACGACCGCAGCTGGGAACGAACGAGATCGCGACGTGGTCGCCGGGCCCGACGGTCGTGACGCCCGGCCCGACCGCCTCGACGATCCCGGAGCCCTCGTGTCCGCCGATCACCGGCAGGGGCATCGGCAGGTCGCCCGTCACAGCGTGCTCGTCGGAGTGGCACATCCCTGCCACCTCCATCCTGACGAGGACGTCGCCGGCACGGGGCTCGTCGAGCTCGACCTCCTCGATCGACCAGTCCTCGCCCGGCGCCCACAGCACCGCGGCACGAGTCGTCAGCGTCATCTGCGAATCCCCTTGTTCGTCCGCGCCACCGGGCTCGGCACTCCGGCGCCCAGCGTAGGCCAGGTACTTGACTCGATCAACGAGATCAGGTCGGGTCCTCAGAACGCGTCGGGCCATCCTCGATCGGCCAGGTGCGCCCGGTGGCGGTCGATGACCGCCACGAGCTCCGCAGGCTGCCACTCGGCGAGGAGCTCGTGGCCGTCGAGGGTGCGAACCGGTCGGTCGAACTCGACGAGGAGCTCGAGGCTCCGCTCGATCCGCCCGGTCACGGCCGCTGCATCGCACGTCGCCAACAACAGGACCGCCTCCGCCATCGTCTCGAGGGGCTCGAAGCGTTCCGGATCCACCTGACCCGCCTCGACGAGGTGCGGCGTCGCGATCGCGGACTGCGGCGCCAGCGCGTTGACGGCGATCCCGGCGTCGTAGAGCTCTGCCGCGACCGAGACGGTCAGACGGTTCAGCGCCGCCTTCGTGGATCCGTACGCCGAACCGGCGGTTGCCACGACGTTCGTCGGGAAGGGCGGTCCGGGCGGCAGCTCGCCGGCAAAGCTCGTGATGTTCACGATCCATCCCTGACCGCGCTCCCGCATCGATGCGGCGACGTCGACCATCAAGCGCCACGGCGCCCAGACGTTGACCTGTTGGGCGAGCTCCAGTCGTCGTGCGGTCCAGTCGGTGAACGGGCGATAGCCGTTCACCGCAGCGTTGTTCACGAGGATGTCGACTGCGCCGAGTTCGGCGGTCACCGACGACACGAGCTCGTCGCGTCCCCCGTCGGGGTCGGAGAGGTCCACCGGCATGACGAGCGCGGTCCCGCCGGCACCACGGATCCGCGACGCGGTCGCATCCAGCCCGTCCTCGTCGCGTGCCACCAGTGCGACGGCTGCACCTTCGGCGGCGAGCCGCAGCGCGATCGCGGTACCGGTGCCCCCTTTGCTGGCGCCGGTCACGATCGCGACTCGTCCTTCGCATTCCATCGGCATGTCGTCCTCCATTCGGTCAGAACGCCTCGACGTCACCTCACCGCCGGGACGTGAGACCAGGTCTCGCGTCGACGTCGCCGACACGACCCGCCGGTACGATCGAGGTCCATGTCAGATGCACCGACCACCCGACAGCGCCTGGTGGAGCTCGCCTCGGCCGTCTTCGCCGAGGACGGCTACGCGGCCGTGTCGGTGCGCGACCTGGCGGGCCGAACCGACATGACCAGCGGCGCCATCTACGGCAACTTCGGCAGCAAAGCCGGCCTGCTCCTCGCAGCGATCGACACCCAGATCTACGACGAGCTCGTCCAGGAGCCCCGAGAGGGCATCTCGGAGATCGCCGACGTGCTGGCCGACATCTTCGGTCGCTACCCGGATCGCGAGCGCCTTCGAGCCCTGCTCGTCGAAGGCGCCGTCGCCGGCCGGAGCGATGATGAGGTGCGGAAGCGCCTGCTCGACGACCAGAGCGACCGACTCGATCTGTGGACCGACATCTACCAGACCTGGCAGGACCGCAACGAGATCGACGCCGAGCTCGACCTCCGGACCGTGGTGACGATGCTCTGGGCACTCGAGCTCGGCTTCGGCGTGCTGGAGGCGATCGGCACGACGTTGCCCGACCCCGACTCGGTCGCGGACGTCACGCGCCGGTTCGTTCGCGGCCTCGCCACCGACCAGGACTGAGCGATCGAGCATCACTTCGCCGCGACCACGTCTCCGATCGCTTCGCACACGAAGTCGATGTCGTCGTCGCCGAGGAAGTGGTTGCAGGGGATCAGCAGCGCGTGCTCCATCACCCGGTCGGCGTTCGGATAGCCCTCCGGCGCGGTTCGGAAGGTGACGCCTCGCATCATCGGCTGACGGGTGACGTTGCCGGTCCACACCATGCGGGTGTCGATGCCTCGCGACTCGAGCTCGGACTGGAACGTCGAACGAGCGAAGCCCCCCTCCGGACGGATCACGAAGGGGAACGCCAGCCAGGCGGTCTCGAGCCCGTCGAGCTGCACCGGCGGATCGAAGTGATCGAGGTGGTCGGCGAAGAACTTCTGGTACCGGGCGTAGTTCCGTTGGCGAGCTTCGTAGTTGCGGGGCAGCTTCTTCAGCTGCTCCAGGCCGAACGCCGCGCCCAGCTCGGACGGCTCGAAGTTCCAACCGAGCTCCTCGAAGACGAACAGCGAGTCGTACTCCATGCCATCGACCTCGGCGAGGAACCTCGTGTCGCCCTTCCGCGAACCGTAGAACTGCACTTCGCTCGACCGGCCCCAGCGCCGGAGCAGCAGGCCGCGGTCGCGCATCGCCTCGTCGTCCAGCAGGACCATGCCGCCGTTCCCCGCAGCGGTGATGATGTGCGACGCGGCGAAGCTGGTGACCGACAGGTCGGAGCGTGTACCGGTCGGCGTGCCGCGCAGCGTGGCACCGAGGGCGTCGCACGAGTCTTCGATGACGAGCAGGCCGTGGAGGTCAGCGAGCTCTCGGATGCGATCCCAGTCGGGGGCGTTGCCGACCAGGTTCGGAACGAGGATCGCCTTGGTGTTCGGTCCGATCAGGCGCTCCATCGCGTCGACGTCGATGTTGTAGGTGTTCGGTTCGACGTCGACGAACACCGGGACGAGGCCTGCGCGCACGAGCGGCGCGACATCGGTCGAGAACGTCAGCACGGAGGTGAGGACCTCGGATCCCTTCGGAAGATCGAGGAGCTCGACTGCCACGTAGAGCGCCGACGAACCCGAGTTCACTGCGATGCCGCTCGACTTCCCGAACAGGCTCGCGACCTGCAGCTCGAAGTCTCGGACGCGGTGGCCGATCCGGAACGCCGTCGGGCCCGAGCGGAGGACCTCGACGACCGCGTCGATCTCTGCCTCGTCGTGCACGCTCCCGGCGTACAGCACTCGCTTGGACATCTCTGGCTCCTGTCAGTCGAGTCCGAGCACACGCTCGGCGTTGTGTCGGAGGAACTTCGGCCAGACGCCCTCGGCGAACGGCACGTGGGGGAGTTCGGTGAAGATGCGCTCGAGGCTCAGGCCCATCGGGAAGTAGCCGGCGTAGAGCACCTTGTCGGCACCGCGGGTGTTGGCGTAGTCGATGATCGCCTGCGGGTAGTAGCGCGGTGCGAACCCGGAGGTCATGTAGTGGAGCCCGGGCCACTTGAGCATCAGCTTCACTGCGAGCGCTTCCCACGGCTCGCCGCCGTGTCGCATGACGATCGTGAGCTCGGGGAAGTCGTAGCAGACCTCGTCGAAGTGCGCGACGTCCTGGCACGCCATCGGGACTCGCGGCCCGGGGACTCCGGCGTTCACGATCATCGCGATGCCGAGCTCCACGCACTTGGCGTAGATCGGGTACATGCGCCGGTCGCTGATCGGCACCTGCGGCGAGTAGCCGGCAGGGAAGGCCGTCGCGGCCCGCACACCCCACCGTTCGTAGGCATCGACGAGCGCCCTGACGCCGTCCATCCGCGCGTTCGGGTCGACCTGGAAGGAGGCGATGAACCGATCCGGGTGGTTCTGCAGCGAGCTCTTGGCCGCCTCGTTGCTGTCGCTCACGTTGATCAGCGCTCGCTCGACGCCGAACCGGTCCATGTGCGGCAGGAGCAGCGCGGCACCTTCGAGATCGCCCTCAGCCCGGGGCACGTCCTTGAACATGTAGCCCGCAGGGAACGTCATCGACTTCGATCCGGCGTCGCGCAGCTGTCGGGCCAGGAACTCGTACTGGCCGGCATCGGGCGCACGGGTTCCCATCATGAGGTCGATCACACCGATGTCGGGCAGCGCGGACACGCGCCCTGTCTAGGTCAACTCATTGACTGAGTCAAGTGTTCGGTCAAGCACCAGGGATGCCGGTCGACTGCATGTCGGCCACGAATCGGGTCAGCAGCCGAGCGAGCTGGGCGCGGTCACGCTCTGACCATCCGGCCAGCGACTCATCGAGGTGGCGGAGTCCGACCTCGCGGATCCGACGGCCGACCCGTTTCCCGCTCGGGGTGAGCGCGACGAGCGCAACCCTCCCGTCGTCGGCGGCAGCGGATCGCCCGACGAGGCCGGCCTCCTCGAGGGGCCGAAGCTGACGACTCACCGCCGAGATGTCCATGTGAGCTGCCGCTGCCAGTCCCGCGATGGTGCACTCGCCGTCGCGCGACAGGGCACGGACGATCTGCACGCCTTGCTGGCTGATGTCGACGCCGGCGACCTCGGCGATCCGGCTCGAGACCTGGCGACTCGCCATCAGGCGGCCGAGCCGTTGCACGGCAGCGAGGAGCTCGTCGTCGACGTGCTCCGCCCGACCCTCACCTACCCGCTGCGGCATCCCTGCTCCTCTTCGATCGGCGCGAGCCGCGATCGTACTGACCAGGACGGCTCACCGACCGGGCTCCTCCTCGGCGAGCAACGCCCCGAGGCGGAGCAGCTGCCGTGACGCGCCGCCCAGGAACAGCTCGAGCTGCTTCGCGAGCAGGAAGTAGCGGTGCAACGGATAGTCGCGATCGACGCCCGTGCCACCGTGGAGGTGCTGAGCGGCGAGGACCACGTCCTGGCCCGCCTCGGCGGCGTAGAACTTGGCGACGGCGACCTCGCGATCGGCGGGCAGCCCGACGTCGAGGCGCCACGCTGCCTGGAGCATGGTCAGCTCGATCGCCTGCGCATCGACGTACGCGTCACCGGCACGTTGGGTGACGGCCTGGAAGCCGGCGATCGGTCGCCCGAACTGGTGGCGCTCGGTCGTGTACGCGCCGGTCAGGCGGACGGCTTCGGCCGCGACGCCGGACATCACGGCGCAGCTGGCGACGGTCGCCCGATCGACCAGGTCCCCCAGGATCGACGCTCCGTGCTCGACCGATCCGAGGACGTCGGTGTCGTCGACCGTCACGCCGGCGAAGGTGAGCAGCGCTTGCGGCGTGCCGCTCGTGGTCGCTTGGCGCTCGATGCCGATGCCAGCTCGCGCGGCATCGACGATGAACACGGCGGGCCCCTCGTCGGTGCGCGCCGGGACGAGCACGACCGAGGCGATCGTGCCGGCCCACACGTTGCTGCACGATCCGTCGATGACCCAGGACGACCCCTGCCGCCGAGCGAGGATCGACGGCTGCCTCGGATCCCCCGAGGACTGCGAGACCGCGGTCGTCACGATGGTGTCGCCGGCGAGCACGGGTCCGAGGATGCGCTCGATCTGTGCAGGGGTGCCGTGGCGGGCGACCGGGAGCACGCCGAGTGCGAGCGTCGCGAACGCCGGCACGGCGGCGGTCCGTCGGCCGACCTCGCGCAGCACCATGCAGAGCTCGACCAGCCCCAGTCCTGCACCCCCCACCGCTTCCGGGGCGACGAGGCCGAGGATGCCGGCGTCAGCCATCGCCAACCAGAGCGAGCGGTCGAACCGATCGGGGTCGCTGCGCTCGATGGCGCGGAGCGCATCGGGTGTCGACAGGTCGCCGAGGAGTCGTGCGGCCAGTTCGGTGACGGCGGTCTGCTCGTCGGTCAGGTCGAAGTCCATGTCCGGGCCTCCTCAGCGGGTCGCCATCGGCATGCCGGCACCGAACGTGGCGATCAGGTCTCGCTGCAGCTCGTTCGCGCCGCCGGCGAAGGTGAGCGCGACGAGGCCTCGGTACAGGTCCTCGAGTCGCGATCCCTCGATCGATCCGGGTGAACCGTCGACGAGGTAGACCCGCTCGCCGACGATCTCCATGAGGAGGCGGAAGGTCGACAGGTAGTGCTCGGTGCCGAACACCTTGATCGAGCTCGCGTCCGCGACCGGGAGCTCGTCGTGCGCGGCGGCCCACGCGATCCGCCAGTTCAGCAGCCGCAGGTACTCGAAGCCCGCGTAGGCCCGGGCCAGGTTCAGCTGCACCCATTCCTGGTCGATGATCCGGCGACCGTCCGGCAGGTGGTTCGCCTTCGCCCACGAGATCACCTCGTGCAGGGTGTGCTCTGCCATCCCGGGGCTGCACAGCGTGACGCGTTCGTGGTTCAGCTGGCTGGTGATCAGGCGCCAGCCGCGGTTCTCCTCCCCCACGAGCGAGTCGGCCGGGATGCGCACGTCGTCGTAGTGCACGGCACACAGGTCGTGGTCGACGAGGAGGTCGAGCTCGGTCCGCTCGATGCCCGGCGCGTCCAGCGGCACGATGAAGATCGAGATGCCCTTGTGCCTCGACCCGTCTTCTCCCGTACGTGCAGCGAGCCAGCAGTAGTCGGCGTCGCTGGCGAGGCTCGTCCACATCTTCTGTCCGGTGATGACCCACTCGTCGCCGTCGCGCACGGCTCGGGTCCGGAGCGAGGCGAGGTCGCTGCCTGCCTCCGGTTCGCTGTACCCGACGCAGAAGTGGACCTCGCCGCCGAGGATCTTCGGGAGGAACTCGGCCTTCTGCTCGTCGCTGCCGTACTCCATCAGGGTGGGAGCGACCGAGTTGATCATGATCATGGGGACGGGAGCGCCGGCCCGCATCGACTCGTCGAAGAAGATGAACTGCTCGACCGCGGTGCGACCCTGCCCGCCGTACTCGGTGGGCCACCCGATGCCCAACCAGCCGTCGACACCCATGCGCCGCACGACACGCCGCACCGTCGCCCCGACACCCTTGGAGCCGTTCAGCTCGGCGACGGTCGAGGCGTCCAAGAGGTCGGCGTAGTACGCACGGAGCCGGTCGCGCAGCTCCTGCTCGTCACGGTCGTAGGCGATGTGCATGACCCCAGACTACTGGACTCAGTCAAGCGTTGCGGTCTGGGCCACATCCGATGCCCGCTCGGGTCGAACGTCAGCGACCTCGGGTCGGCTCGTCACAGCACCTCGCCCCGCGCCTCGCGATAGGGCACCGACGCGGTCATGTCGAGCGTGACGTCCATCGACGCGAGCTGGACCTTCCCGTCCACCCGTCGGACCGATCCGGTGACGATGGCGCTCGACACCCCGACCGGCAGCACGCTCTCGACCTGGGTCACGTGCAGGTACGAGGCGAAGAGCACGTCCTCGCCATCGGTGCCGACCAAGTGGATGTTCGTCCCGTTGTGGCGCAGGGGGTACGGGCTGTCCAACCGGTGCTGCCGCTGCCACGCCATCACGTCGTCCCGACCGGTGACGTCCGCCCGGATGAAGTCCTCGTAGTCGGTGGTGCCCGAATCCGTGCGAACCCGCAACTCCGTGTCATCGGTCAGCAGCCCGGGCAGGACGTCGAAGGTCCCGTTGTCGTAGTTGAACCACCAGCGAGCGAGCAGATCCTGCACGTCAGCGAGCGTGATGTCGGTCATGTCGTCCCCCGGGAAAGCCATCGAGCAACGGACCGAGAAGTTTCGGACCAGCACTGGCGACCGACCCCCCGCTCCGTTATAACGTCGTTACGACGACGATAACACCGTCATGAACCTCCGGGGGGAGAACATGCGCAAGTTCGCAGCTGCACTCGCCGCGCTCGTGCTGGTCTGCACGGCGTGTGGCGCACAGGGCGACAGCTCCGACACGGCCGAGGACACCGAGACCACCGCGGTGTCCGTTGCCGAGGGTGGCGGGAGCGACGCCGACTTCGGCGATCTGACGTCGCCGTGCGGACCGGGCGAGCTGACGGTCGACCCCGACGAGGCCGGCCTCGGGACCGACAAGCTCTACATCGGTGTCGGCAACGACCGGACCTCCGAGATCCGTCCGGGCCTCCAGCGGACGATCTGGGATTCGTCGGTGGCCTTCGTCGAGTGGTGCAACGCTCAGGGCGGCGTCGGTGGCCTCGAGATCGAGATCGTCGACCTCCCCGCTGCGCTGTTCGAGGTCGAGGCCGCCATGACGACCGCATGCACCGACGTCTTCGCGATGGTCGGCGGCGGCATGGCACAGGACAACCTGCAGTTCTCCGGCAAGGAGGGCAGCGACTTCCACCAGTGCGGGATGATCGACATCCCCGCGTACGCCGTGTCGACCGAGAAGGCGGAGTCGAACGGCATGGTGCAGCCGATCCCGAACCCGTCGGACACGACGGGCAGCGCATGGATCGCCGACTTCATCGAGCTCTACCCGGATGACGCGACGCGCTGGACGGTCATCAACGGCGACATCCCGTCGCTGGAGATCCCCAAGCTCAAGTACGAGGCGATCGTGGAGGACCTCGACACGATGCAACAGGTCGGCGACCTGTCGTACCCCGTGGTGGGCACGACGGACTGGAACCCGCTCGCGTTGTCGATCCTCGAGGACGACCCCACCGCGATCACGTGGGTCGGCGACACCGGCGATCTCGCGAAGACGCTGACCTTCATGCGCCAGCAGGGCTGGACCGGCCGCCCCCTGCTCGAGGGAACGGCCTACGAGGACCTGCTCTTCAGCGCCGGGAACGAAGTCGTCGAGGGCTCAGCGATCCGCATGTACAGCCACCCCTTCGAAGAAGCCGACGAGTGGCCGGCCACGCAGAAGTACCTGGAGTTGATGGACCGGTACTCGCCGGACGGCACCAAAGCGCTGCTCGGCATCGACTCGATGTCGGCCTGGCTGCTGTTCGTCACCGCGGCGAACGCGTGCGGCGAGAGCAACGACGGCGTGCTCACGCGGGACTGCATCCTCACCGAGGCGTCCGCAGTCGAGGACTGGACCGGCGGCGGCCTGCACGGTCCGTCCGACCCCGAGCAGGGGCCGGACGCGATCGCCAACCCGTGCACCATGTTGCTGACCGTGGAGGACGGGAAGTTCGAGCGCCTCTACCCGGAGATCGGTGGCGAGGACGACGACGAGGGTGGCTTCCACTGCGGCGACGTCGTCGAGGTGACACAGGGCATCGGCGAAGGGGTGGTGGACCCAACTCGGTGAGCGCCACGGCGTGACGACCAACGACCGCCAGCACCCCATCAGCTGAACGGTCGGCCGGGCAGCCAGGACCTCGCTCGGCCACCGTTCCTCGACCCCCGGGGGGGGGGGGGGCGGCCCGCCCGCCCCGGGGGGGC
>JAFAFZ010000095.1 GCA_023423215.1 Actinomycetes bacterium | reverse complement strand
CGTCTCGTGCGGCCATGGCTCGTCGTTGGGCTGTGGTGGCGAGGCGTTGGTGTTGGCCGACGTCGAGCACGTTGCGGTGCATGCCCATGACGATGGCGGTGAGGACGGGGTCGCAGAGCAGGGTGAGGAGTCCGGTGTCGCCGATGGGGGTGCCGTCGGTGAAGCAGGCGTGGTGGGCGTCGGTGGCGTCGATGTGGAGGGCGACGTCGGTGGTGGGTCCGGTGCCGGTGTGGCTGGCGGCGCTGTGGTGGCGGGTGATCTCGTGGAGTGCGAGTGCGAGGAGGGTGCGTCGTGGTGGGCAGCGGAGCTCTGCGGTGACGGCTTCGTCGCGGGAGGATCGTTGGAACAGGCGGTCGGCTTCGGCGTGGAGGGCGGCGTGCACGGCGGCGCCGAGCTCGTTGGTGAGCTGGCCGCGCAGGTTCCAGGTGCCGGCGAGGCCGCGGGTGAGCGAGAGGGTGTTGCGGTCGAGTGGTTCGTCGTCGGGTGCGGCGCCGTCCTGGTCGAGGAGGGTGACGAGCGAGGTGACGTGGCGCCGCCAGGGTTCGAAGCGCATCGTGGTGGCGTCGTCGATGAGCTCGGGTATCAGCGGCAGGAGCGTGTCGGTGATGCGGGGGTTGGCGGCGGCTTCGGCGAGCACGCGGGTGTGATCCACGCCGATGCGGCCCTCGGTCAGCGCCGCGTCGACGTCGCCGAGCTGCGAGCGCAGCCGCAGCGCGAGGCGGACCTTCGCTCGACATAGCGCGGGTGGGAGGTTGGCTTCCGCTGCGAGCCACGCGCCGGTGTGCAGACCATGGTCCTCGTCGCAGACCTCGCGGGCGTCGAGCTCGGCGAGCACGTGGAGCGACGCGGCGTCCAGCGAGCGGCGCAGTGCCTCGAGCTCGGTGGCTGCGGCGAGGAGTTGGCGGTCGTGGCAGAGGCTCACGTCGACGTGGGCGACACGGTCGAGGGTCTCGGCGGCGTCTCGGGTGTCCAGCGGCGCGGATCCCCAGGCCGCCAGTTCGGCGTCGGAGGCAGCGTCGTACTCGGCGGCGAGCCGCACGCGGAGTGCTTCGAGGAACTCCCATCCCGGGTCGGGAGGCGCTGCGGTCGCCGTGCCGCCGCCGGCCGCTCCGGTTCCTCGCTCGTCGTCGAACATGTGTTCCACACTAGAAGCGGGGTGGGACAACGAGCCCCCGACCGACCGGGGCGACCGACCCGGTCCGGGCTCGCCGTCGATCTGGTGCCCTCGGTGCCTCGGGTGCCAGCAGCGACGCGAGCGGAGCCGGACCCGTACGTGCCCCAGCACGGCACTTCGGCGGCGGTGCAGAGTCTGTACCTGGCAGTGCTCGCCTGCGAGACCCGACAACTAGAAAGGCCTGAAGCGGCTTGACAGGGGTGCGCCGACGGAGGGCGAGCGACTCGTCACTTGCACTTGCGAGGAGCGCACTCGACGTCGCCTGGCTGACTACCCCTCGATGCAGCTCGTGTCGTCGGGCGATGCGGGCACGTCGCCGGGGTCGAGGGCGCTGAGCAGCACTGCTGCGGTCACCGCGCCGTCGTCGAGCGCGATCTCGACGTCGACCCATGCGACCGAGCCGCTACTGAGCGTGCCGTGATGGGCGGACACGACGAACAGCTTCTGGTACTGGCCAGTGCTCGTCGGCTCGAGGCATCGTGCTCCGATCTCGGTCCATCCCTGTTGCTGGAGCTCCTTCGCGTAGAACTGTGCGGTCGAGAGCGCGGAGTCGGGGCTACTCCAGGACACTGTCGCGTCCGTCCCGCCGCCGGGAAGGGCGCCGAACCCGTCTGACGCGGTGAGTCCCTTCGGTCCGGCGAGACGCTGTCCTCCTGCCACGTGGGTCTCGAGGATCGGCAGGGCTTCGAGCGCCCCGAGGTCGGCGCTGCTCCTGCCATCTGCGCACCCTGTCAGTGCCACCATCAGCAGCGCGACCACGAGCGTCCACGGTGACGGCCTCGACGTTTCGACCATCGATGCAGGATCGGCGATCGCAGCAGAGCCCTCCATGACGTCGATCCCCCAGATCGACCTGGGTCCGTCCCCCGGCGCCGGGCCGATGGTGTTCCGACACCGGCCGAGGCGGTCGTGACCAGCAGGTCGTTGCGATCGATGAGTGCGACGCCTCCGCGACGTCTGCATCGGTGTCCCTGCGAATCGGAGCGAACGTGACCGACGAGAACCTGACCGCCCTGCGCCGCATCGACGCGGCGCCCTCCACCGTGTTCGCCGTGTTGGTGGACCCCGCCAACCATGTCGCCATCGACGGCACCCGGTGGGTTCGGGGCCCGCTGGAAGCGGCCGTCCGCATCACCGCCGTGGACGAGGTGTTCGACATGGCGATGTACCACCCGCAGCACCCCGACGGCGACTACGAGATCGCCAACCGGGTGGTGACCTTCGAGCCACCCGTCGCGACCGAGTGTGAGCCCGGCTTCTACGCCGAGGGCGGCCAGCGCGACTCCGGCCGCTGAACCTGGCGCTACGACCTCGCAGAGGTCGACGGCCAGACCGCGTCACCCTCACCTACGACTGGTCGAACGCGACACCGGAGGCACGTGAGCGCTTCCAGTTCCCGCCGTTCGGGGTCGACAAGCTCACCGAGAGCCTGGACCACCTGGCTGCACTGACGACCTGATCGTCGGCGCCGAATGCCGTGGCGGGGTACGTGCGACGCCCCGTACCGTCCGAGCGTGTCCACCCCCGCCCGACAGCTCACCGCCCGGCTCAAGCGGTCCCTCACCTCGGCGTTGCGCGACCGCGCCCGCCCGTCCGCAGCCGGGCTGCGGACGCTGCTCGCTGCGGTCGAGCACGCGGGTGCCGTGCCACTCGGGCAGGTCGCTGCCGACGCCGGCGAGGTGGCGCGTCGTGAGCCCGGCGTCGAGGAGCTCGACGCACTCCTGGCGGCGGAGCTCGATGAGCGCATCCGTGCAGCCGAGCAGTACCGCTCGCTCGGACAGGAGGCGGCGGCCGAGCGCATGGACCGGGAGGCGGCGACGATCCGGGCGTGGCTCCCGGTCGTGAGCGTGCTGGCCGAGTCGGCGGAGTGAGGGCCTCTCGCGGCGGCCGGGAGCTGACCGACGCCCGAACGACCTTCACCCGTCGTGCGCCCGAAGGCGCTCGGTACGCTCCGGCCCCATGACGATCGAGCTGCCGACCGAGTACCGCACCGTCGCCGAGGGACTGCGCTTCCCCGAGGGCCCCACCCCACTCGAGGACGGTTCCGTGCTGGTCGTCGAGATCGCCCGCGGCACCCTCAGCCGTGTCCTCTCCGACGGCACGGTCGAGGTCGTCGCGGACTGCGGCGGCGGCCCCAACGGCTCGGCGATCGGCCCGGACGGCAAGGTGTGGATCGCCAACAACGGCGGGTGCTTCGAGTGGATCGACCTGGGCACGGTGCTGGTGCCCGGCGGGGTGCCCGACAGCTGGACCGGCGGCTCGATCCAGCGGGTCGATCTGGACACCGGTGCGGTCGAGACCATCTACACCGACTGCGGCGGACGACCGCTGCGAGCTCCGAACGACCTGGTGTTCGACGCCCACGGCGGCTTCTGGTTCACCGACCACGGGGTGCGCACCGAACGCAGCTCGGACCGCACCGGCGTCTTCTACGCACTCGCGGACGGCTCGGAGATCGGCGCGGTGCTGCACCCGCTCGACGCGCCCAACGGCATCGGCCTGTCGCCGGCCGGCGACCGCCTCTACGTCGCCGAGACCCACACCGGGCGTG
>JAFAFZ010000085.1 GCA_023423215.1 Actinomycetes bacterium | reverse complement strand
CCGCACCGGCGAGCCGCCCGGCCCGTCGCACCACGTCACGAAGGTCCACCCATGTCGAAGTTCCTCGCGCTGCTGATCAGCGGGTCCGTCTCCGGAGCGATCTACTCGCTCATGGCAGCCGGACTGGTGCTGACCTACTCCACGTCCGGCATCTTCAACTTCTCGCACGGCGCGGTGGCGTTCTCGACCGCGTTCGTCTTCTACGAGCTGAACACAGGGCTCGGATGGAACGTCTGGTTCGCCGCAGCGGTCTCGATCCTCGTCTTCGCCCCATGCCTCGGCGTGGTGCTCGACCGCCTGGTCTTCCGCCAGCTCGCCGGTGCGGACGACTCGGCCAAGATCGTGGCGACCGTCGGGCTCTCCATCGCGATCCCCTCGCTCACCCTCTGGGTGACCGAGCTGCTCGTCGACACGTTCGGGTTCGCGATCCCTCGCGGCGACAACGTCTTCTCTCCGCCGGGGCTCGGTCCGACACCGAAGCGCAACTGGAGCTTCGGCGACAGCATCCGCCTGGACTCCAACCAGGCGATCGTGCTCGGCGTCGCCATCGTCGTGGCGCTCGGGCTCTGGGTCCTCCTGCGGCGCACCGCGCTGGGGCTGCGCATGCGGGCCTCGGTCGAGAAGCCCGCGCTGGCGCAGGCCCGAGGGGTCGACACCGCACGCACCTCGCGCACCTCATGGGCGCTCGGCTTCCTGCTCGCCGGACTGGCCGGCGTGGCCGGGGCGCCCCTCTTCACCCTGACGCCGGCGAGCTACACGACGGTGCTGTTCGTGGCCGCCACCGCCGCGGTGTTCGGCTTCCTTCGGTCGATACCGCTGGCCTTCGCCGGTGGGCTGCTGCTCGGCGTCGCGCAGTCGCTCTTCGCCGGCTACGCCACCTTCGCCGAGTCCATCACGGGCTTCGCGACGTCGATCCCGTTCGTGTTCCTGCTGATCGCCCTGCTGGTGATGAACCGCGAACGTGGTCGCGTCGCGGCGCAGGTCGCCGACGTGGCGCTCCCGCCGGACCACCACCACGACCTGTCCGTCGTCCGGCGCTTCGCCCCGTGGATGGCGGCCGTCGCCGTCCTCGTCGTCTACGTGTTCTTCGTGGCCGACGTCTTCTGGCAGGGCCTGATGATCAAGGGCCTCGCCCTCGGGCTCATCTTCCTCTCGTTCGTCATCGTGACCGGCGTCGGCGGCATGGTCAGCCTGGCGCAGGCGACCTTCGTGACCACCTCGTCGCTCGCCACCGGATTGGTGCTGTCCCACGGGGTCCCGTTCGTCCCTGCGCTCATCGCCGGCGTCGCAGCGGCGGTGCTCGCCGGCACGGTCGTCGCACTGCCGGCGGTGCGGCTGGGCGGGTTGGCGCTCGCGTTGTCGACGCTGGCGCTCGCCCTCATCGGTGACCGCGTGCTCTTCGCCTGGGACCCCTTCCGCAACGGCTCGAACGGCTGGCGGCTCCCCGCGCCCGAGCTCGGGCCGATCGACTTCGGCGACCCACGGCCGATGACCGTCCTGCTGCTCGTCCTCATCGGACTGGTCGTGGCCATGATCGGGAACCTCGAGCGCTCCGCCTCGGGTCGGGAGATCAGCGCCGTGCGGACCGCGCCGCCGGCGGCGACGGCCATCGGCATCTCGCTCGTGCGCTCGAAGCTGTGGGTGTTCGCGCTGTCGGCCGGCGTCGCCGGGCTCGGCGGGGTGATGCTCGGGACCTTCAACGGCAGCATCACCAACCAGAGCTTCCCCGCCGGCACGGGGTTGGTCTGGCTCGCGATCGTCGTCCTCTTCGGCGTCCGGCGCCCGGGCGGGGCGATCATCGCCGGCATCGTCTTCTCGATCAGCCCCCAGGTGATCGGGTGGGTGACGTCCTCGACGCGCATCGCCGACATCGTGTTCGGCCTGGGTGCGGTGCAGCTCGCCCGCACGCCCGACGGCATCCTGTCCATGGTGTCGGGCGTGAACGCGGCACGCCGCCGCCGTCGCAGCGACGCCACGACCCCGCAGGGCCCGGACGCCCTGGCCCCCACGCCGGTGCCCGACGCGAGGCACGCGGCTGCCGCGGTGACCGAGGCGGTCGCACCGTCCGACGGCGCCCTGACCTTCGACGACGTCGTCGCCGGCTACGGCGAGGCCGAGGTGCTCCACGGGGTCCAGCTCGAGGTCCCCGCCGGTCAGCTGACGGCGCTGCTCGGCGCGAACGGGGCGGGCAAGTCCACGGTCTGCCTCGGCGCTGCGGGCCAGGTGACGCCGACCGGTGGCCGCGTGCTGCTCGGTGCCGACGCGCTGGACGGGGTCGGGCCGACGGCGAGGTCCCGGAGGGGTCTCGCCTACGTGCCCGAGTCGCGAGGTGTGTTCCCCGGTCTCAGCGTCGAGGAGAACCTCCGCCTCACGCTGGGCGACGCAGACCAGCGCGACGCCGTGTACGAGCGGTTCCCGTCCCTCGCCCGTCGGCGGACCCTCGTCGCGGGCAGCTTGTCCGGGGGTGAGCAGCAGATGCTCACGCTCGCTCCGCTGACGGTCCGACCGCCCGCCGTCCTGGTGGCCGACGAGCCGAGCCTGGGGCTCGCCCCACGGATCGTCGACGAGGTCATGGAGCTGCTGCACGAGCTGCGCGACGGCGGCACCGCTGTGCTGGTCGTCGAGGAGCGGGCCAGCCACCTCCTCGACGTGGCGGACCGCATCGCGCTGCTGGAGCTCGGTCGGATCGCCTGGTGCGGGCCGGCCGCGGACCTAGATCGTGAACGGCTCGCGGCGAGCTACCTGCAGAGCGGCCTCTCGACCGAGGAGCGTGTGTGATGGCGCAAGGACACCAGGCGATCGAGGCAGGCGTCGCGACGACCCGGACGACCGTCCTGTCCGGCCGTGGGCTCGGCGTGCGCTACGGCGGCGTCTCGGCGCTCAGCGACGTCGACCTGGACCTGAGGGCGGGCGAGTTCTGCGGTCTGATCGGTCCCAACGGCGCCGGCAAGAGCACCCTCTTCGACGTCCTCTCGGGGCACCGGCCCGCCTCGACCGGCCGACTCGAGCTCGACGGCGTCGACGTGACGCGACGATCCCCGGTCTGGCGGGCGCGGCACGGCATCCGTCGCACCTTCCAGCGGCAGCAGCTCTTCGGCGCGCTCACCGTCGAGCAGAACGTGCTCGCCGCACAGGACTGGCGCGGTGGTGAGGGCGGGTTCCTGGCGGACATCTGTCGCCTGCCCATCGGCACCGCGACGCGGGCGGCCCGACAGGAGCGCGTCGCCCAGGTGCTCGAGCTCTGCGGCCTGTCGTCTCGCCGTGACCAGCTCGCCGGGACGCTGCCGATCGGCGCCGCACGCCTCGTCGAGCTCGCCCGCGCCGTGTGCGACCCACCGAAGGTCCTGCTCCTGGACGAGCCGACCTCGGGCCTCAGCCACGACCAGGCGCAGCTGCTCGGCGACGCGGTCGAGCAGGTGCGGGCCGACACCGGCTGCGCGGTGCTGCTCGTCGAGCACGACGTCGGCTTCGTGATGCGGCACTCGGAGCGGGTCGTCGTGCTGGACCTGGGCACGTTGCTGGCCGATGGCACCCCCGATCAGGTCCAGGCCGACCCGGCGGTGCGAGCGGCGTACCTCGGATGACCCGACGCGGCCCTGCCGCAGGAGAGGAGACCACGTGGAGATCGGATTCGCCGTCCTGGTGACGGACACCTCGGCCCAACCGGTCGAGCTGGCGCTCGCCGTCGAGGAGCGCGGCCTCGACGCAGTCCTGCTCGGCGAGCACACCCACATACCGGCGAGCCGACGGACGCCGTTCATCATGGGGGATCCCCTGCCCGAGGAGTACCGGCGGACCTGGGACCCGATCGTCGCGCTCGCGGCGATGGCCACGGTGACCGAGCGCGTCCAGCTGGGCACCTGCATCGCGCTGATGGCCCAACGCGACCCGATCCTGACCGCGAAGTCGCTCGCCTCGATCGACCACCTGAGCGACGGCCGGCTCGAGTTCGGCGTGGGCTACGGCTGGAACGTCGAGGAGGCCGAGCACCACGGCGTCGACTGGTCGACGCGCCGGGCCCGCCTGCGGGAGTCGGTGCTGGCGATGCGGTCCATCTGGGTCGACGAGGCCGCGGAGTTCCACGGCGACCACGTCGACTTCGACCCGCTGTGGAGCTGGCCGAAGCCGGCGCGCGGCGCGTTGCCGGTGCTGCTCGGCTGCGGGCCCGGTCCACGCAACTTCGCGGAGATCGTGCAGCACTTCGACGGCTGGTACCCGGTGCCGTTCTCGGGCCACGGGCCTGCGCACGTCCAGCAGCTGCGACGTGCCGCCGAGGACGCCGGTCGTGATCCGGCGACGCTGTCGATCCAGGTCGACGGCGTCCTGGCCGATCCGGCGGCGGTCGACCCGTGGTTCGAGCTCGGCGTCGACCGGGTGCTGGTGCCCCTGCCCTCGGAGCCGCTCGCTGCGCTGGAGCCGATCCTGGACGCCGCCGCCACGCTCTCTGAGCGGTACCGCTGAGGCGTGCGCAGCCGGCCCTCGC
>JAFAFZ010000059.1 GCA_023423215.1 Actinomycetes bacterium | reverse complement strand
CACGCGACGCGGTGCGCGCCCGCGTGGAGTCGGCGGGCCTCCGGTTCCTCGAGGTGTTCGTCGACACGCCGCTCGAGGAGTGCGAGCGCCGCGACCCGAAGGGCCTCTACGCCAAGGCCCGTGCGGGCGAGCTGCGCGGCATGACCGGCATCGATGACCCGTACGAGGCGCCCACCTCGCCAGACCTGGTGCTCACCCCGGCGGACGGGTCGCCCCCGGAGCAGGCCGATCGCGTGCTCGCCGAGCTGCGGAGTCGGTGACTGCACAACCCTCGTTGTCGTAGAGTCCGCCTCATGACGCAGCCGATCGTGCTCGCGGTGGACGACGAGGAAGCGACGCTCGCAGACCTGGAGCGTGAGCTGACCGAGCGCTACGGACGGCACTACTGCGTCGTCTGCGTCGCCACCCCCGACCAGGCGCTGGCACGGCTGGAGGACGCCGCGGCGGCCGGCCAGGACGTCGCCCTGGTGCTGGCGGTCCAGTGGCTGCCGGGACGGACCGGCAGCGACGTCCTGCACGAGGTGCGCCGCACCCATCCGCACGCCCGGCGCGCGCTGGTCATCGAGTGGGGCGAGTGGGGTCAGCAGGGGACCGGCGACGCGATCTTCGACGGCATCGCCCGCGGTCGCTTCGACCAGTACATCCTGCGGCCGACGACCTCGCCCGACGAGCTGTTCCACCAGGCGGTCTCGTCGATGCTGCTGGACTGGGCCGAGGCGAACCGCGCCGCGCCCTACACCGTCCACATCGTCGGCGAGTCGTGGTCGGGTCGTGCCTACGAGCTGCGCTCGACGCTGCAGGCCTGCGCCGTGGCCCACCACTTCTGCCTCGTCGACTCCGCCGAGGGCCGCGAGCTCGTCGCGGGCGCCCCCGATGGTGCGGAGCTGCCGCTCATCATCTTCCCGAACGGCGAGGTCCTCGAGAACCCGTCGAACGTCGAGATCGCCACGGCCGTCGGCTCGTCGATCTGCCCCGACCGCATGGAGTTCGACCTGGTCGTCGTCGGCGCCGGCCCCGCCGGGCTGTCCGCCGCGGTCTACGGCGCGTCCGAGGGGCTCAGCACGCTGGTGGTCGACCGCGGCGGCATCGGCGGCCAGGCGACGTCCAGCTCGTTGATCCGCAACTACCTCGGGTTCCCGCGCGGCGTGAGCGGTCGACGGCTCGCCCGCAACGCCTACGACCAGGCGTGGGTGTTCGGTGCCCGGTTCGCGTTCATGCTCACCGTCACCGGCATCGAGCGCGACGGCGACCACCTGCTCGTCTCGCTCTCGGACGGCGGACCGGTCCGGACGACGGCCGTCCTGCTCTCGATGGGAGCGAGCTACCGGCGCATCGACGTCGATTCGCTCGAGGAGCTGACGGGCGCGGGCGTCTACTACGGCGGCACCACCTCCGAGGCACCGGCGCTGGTCGGCGCCGAGGTCTTCGTCGTGGGCGGCGCGAACTCCGCGGGCCAGGCGGCGCTGCACCTGGCCCGCTACGCCCACCAGGTCACGATGGTCGTGCGGTCGCACTCGCTGCGGGAGAGCATGTCCGAGTACCTGGTGGCCCAGATCGAGGCGACGCCCAACATCGACGTGCGGGTGCGCACCGAGGTCGTCGGCGGCGGTGGCGACGGTCGGCTCGAGCACCTCGTGCTCCGCCACCGGGACACGGCGTCCGAATCCACCGTCGACGCCCAGGCGCTGTTCCTGCTCATCGGAGCCCAACCCTTCACCGAGTGGCTGCCGACCGAGGTCGCCCGCGACGAGCACGGCTTCGTGCTCACCGGCGCAGACCTGGACCGCTCGAACTGGCCGCTCGACCGCGAGCCCTTCCCGCTCGAGACCAGCCTGCCCGGGGTCTTCGCCGGCGGCGACGTGCGCCGCGGCTCGGTGAAGCGCGTCGCGTCCGCGGTGGGCGAGGGCTCGATCGCCGTGCAGCTGGTGCACCAGCTGTTCGCCGCGCAGGGCCGCACCCCGCTCGGCCCGCCGAACGCGGTGCCCGCCGAGCCGACCGCGCCCGTCTGACGCCCGCCCGCCGGCGCCGGCAGGGGCTCAGGGGTCCTGCTTCGTCACCGTGTCGGCCTCTCGCCAGCACCACCACGCGACGATCGAGCGGTACGGGGCGAACGGCTCACCGAGGGGGACCATCTCCTTCTCGGTCGGCATGACGTCCAGGTCGAACGCCTTGGCGAAGCCGGCCCGCACGCCGTAGTCGCCGACGGGCCACACGTCGAGGCGCCGCAGGTCGAACATCAGGAACATCTGCGCGGTCCACGGGCCGATGCCGCGCACGACGGTGAGGTGCTCGACGACCTGCTCGTCGTCGAGGCGGGCGATGCGGTCGAAGCGCAGCGTGCCGTCGGCCGTCTTGGCCGCCAGGTCGAGCAGCGCCGCCACCTTCGCGTTCGACAGGCCCTGGGCGCGCAGACGCTCGGGTCCCACCGCCAGGACCGCCTCGGGGGTGAAGGGCTGGCCGACCTCGGTGACGACGCGTGCCCAGATCGAGGCGGCGGCCTTGCCGGCGAGCTGCTGGTACGCGATCGACGACGCGAGCGCCTCGAAGCGGGCGTTCGGCGCTGCTCCTGGTCCGGGTCGGGGCGGGCCGTGGTGCTGCAGCAGGCGGGCCATGACCGGATGGCGTCCGGCGAGCTCGGCCGCGCCGGCGCGCCAGGCCGTGCGTGTGGCCTGCGGGGGCATCAGCGGTTCCGGTACTCGGGCGGACGCTTGGACAGGAAGGCGGTGGCGGCCTCGGCGGCGTCCTCGGTGAACGAGGTGAGGATCTGCGTGCGGTTCTCCAGGTCGATTCCCGCCTGCAGGCTGCCGGACTCGAGGTTCGACCACATGACCTCCTTGGTCATCCAGATGCCGAAGGGGCTGTTGGCGCAGATCAGCTCGGCGGTCGCGATCGCCTCGTCCATCAACGCCTCGTCGTCGACGACGCGGGTGACGAGCCCGATGCGGTCCGCCTCGTCGCTGTCGACGAGCCGCCCGGTGAGCAGCAGCTCGAACGCACGTGCCGCGCCGATCCAGCGGGGGAGCAGCCACGACACGCCGATGTCGCAGCCCGAGAGGCCGATGCGCACGAACGCGACGTTGAAGCGGGCCGTGCGCGCCGCGATCCGCACGTCGCTGGCCAGGGCCAGGGCGAGCCCACCCCCCGATGCCGCACCGTTGACCGCCGCGATGACCGGGACGCGCAGGCCACGCAGGCGGGGGACCAGCGACGCGATGCGCTGCTGCAGGTCCATGCCCTTGTGCACCCGCCCCCGGCCGCTCGACGGCGTGGAGGCGGAGCTGAAGTCGCCCAGGTCGACGAGGTCGAGACCGGAGCAGAAGCCCCGACCCGCGCCCGTGAGGATGACCACGCGTGCCCGGTCGTCGGCCTCGATGCGTCCGAGCGCATCGTGCAGGTCGTCGATCAGCGCGACGCTCATGGCGTTGAGCCGCTCCGGACGGTCGAGCGTCAGGATCCGGATGCCCCGGTCCTCGCCCTGAGCGTCGGTGAGCGACTCGAGTCGCACGGTCGTGGTGGGGTCGGTGTCCTCGTCCATCGACGAGAGACTGCCACGTCGCCCCGACGATCGTGCTCGATCCCGGTCCCGCGGCGGCTGCCCTCGGGGGGCGGTGTCAGACCTCGGCGGTCTCGGCCGGTGCGCTGCGGCGGGCCTTCACGACGGGCGTGGTGTCGACCGGGCCGTGGGGCTCGTTCGCCGTCTCGTAGCACGGCGCGTGGAAGTGCTCGACGCGGTCCCAGCGCTCGCCCTCGTACACGTTGCAGATGATCTGCTTGTGGCGGACCTTGGCCTGGAACTTCACCCGTTCACCGCAGAGCACGCACTCCACGGTGCTGCCCGGCTCGACGTCGCGGAGGACGGCGCGGCTGCGGGACGATCGGGCGACGGACGGTGCGTGCGTGGTGGTGCTCCCCATGTCCGTGAGTATCGGGCCGGCTCGAGCGGCCCCTGAGCTGCGGCGCGCAGAAGGGGCCGAACGGCCCACGCGGCGAGTCGACAGGATGGGCCGTCCGCCTCTTGTCGTCAGCGGCTACATGTGCGTGCCGGTCGGGGGGGGGGGGGGGGCCGCCCCCCCCCCCGGGGGGGGGGCGGGCGGGGGGG
>JAFAFZ010000048.1 GCA_023423215.1 Actinomycetes bacterium | reverse complement strand
GGAGAAGGCAGCCCGCAAGGCCGCCCACAAGGCGGCGAAGAAGGCGGCCCGCAAGGCCGCCGAGAAGGCCGCGTCGGGGCGCACGACCAGCGCGACGAAGCTCGAACGCCGTGCGCTCGAGGAGCTGCGCCACGGCGACGTGCGCGGCGCGGTGCGACGAGAGGTCAAGCAGGCCCGCAAGGCCGTGCGCAAGCTCAGCGAGGACGACGAGCTCGAACCGCTCCAGGCCGAGCTGCTGTCGCTGCAGCGCTTCCTCGAGGAGGAGCAGCGCCGCATGATCGTGCTGTTCGAGGGGCGTGACGCCGCCGGCAAGGGCGGGACCATCCGGCGGGTCACCCGCTACATGAACGAGAAGCACTACCGGGTGGTGGCGCTGGGCAAGCCCACCGAGGAGCAGCGCTCCCAGTGGTACTTCCAGCGCTACGTCGCCCAGTTCCCGACCGGCGGCGAGATCGTCCTGTTCGACCGCTCCTGGTACAACCGGGCGATGGTCGAGCCCGTGTTCGGGTTCTGCACCGAACAGGAGTACAAGGACTTCATGCGGGGCGTGGTCGGGTTCGAGAAGGACCTGGTCCGGCAGGGCACGATCCTGGTGAAGCTGTACTTCAGCGTCACCAAGAAGGAGCAGAAGCGCCGCTTCGACCGCCGCCGGGACGATCCACTGCGCCAGTGGAAGCTCAGCGAGATCGACGTCCAGGCCCAGGAGCACTGGGACGACTTCACCGAGCGCAAGTACGCCATGTTGAAGCGTACGAGCACGGTCGACGCCCCCTGGACGGTCATCCGCTCCGAGAGCAAGCACCTGGCGCGGCTCAACGCGATGCGGGTGATCCTCAACGCGGTGGACTACGGGCCCCGCAACCGGGACGTGAACTACGTGCCCGATCGCGACGTCGTCCTCTCGGGGGCTCAGGAGCTCGAGGTGATGGAGGCGGATCGAATCCGGAAGGGTCGTTTCACGGTCTGACCGGCGCGGAAGCTTCGCGTCCCTCCACCTTGGGGGACAAGGGTTCGCGGGCCGACCCTCCACCTCTACCTGAGGTCGAGGGTCGAGGGTTCGGGTGACTGCGGCGGGTGCGTCGAGCGGTCCACGACGGCTCCAGCCGGTGCGGGTCCGGACAGGGCGCGCTGGTACCGTCGCGACGGTCCCGCCGGGTCCGCGACGTCGAGGAGATCCACCAGCGTGTTGCAGTTCACCGAGGAGCACGAGCTCTTCCGAGCCACCGTCCGGGAGGTCGTCCAGAAGGAGATCGACACCCATGCGGACGACTGGGAACGTGCGGGCGACTTCCCCGCGCACGAGCTGTTCGCCACGTTCGGCCGGCTCGGCCTGCTCGGCATCGAGTACGACCCCGCGTACGGGGGCGGCGGGGCGGACCACAGCTTCACCATGATCTTCGGCGAGGAGATCGGCCGCTCGGCCTCGCTGGGCGTCTCGATGGCCCTCGCCGTCCAGACCGACATGGCGACCCCGGCCCTCCATGCGTTCGGCAGCGAGGAGCTGAAGGAGCGGTACCTCCGCCCGGCCATCGCCGGGACGCACGTCGCCGCCATCGGTGTGAGCGAGCCCGATGCGGGCAGCGACGTCGCCGGTCTGCGGACCCGGGCCGTCCGTGACGGCGACGAGTGGGTGATCAACGGGGCGAAGCTCTGGATCACCAACGGCACCCAGGCGGACTGGGTGTGCCTGCTGTGCCGCACCTCGGACGAGGGCGGCTACCGGGGCATGTCCCAGATCATCGTCCCGACCGACGTCGAGGGGTTCGGCGTCAGCCGCAAGCTCGACAAGCTGGGCATGCGGGCCTCGGACACCGCGGAGCTGACCTTCGAGGACGTGCGGGTCCCGGTCACGAACACCATCGGCGAGGCCGGGCGCGGCTTCCAGCAGCAGATGAACCAGTTCCAGAACGAGCGCATGATCGCCGCCTACCAGATGGTCGGGGCGACCGAGCTCGCGCTGGAGCGCACCGTCGCCTACCTGCGCGAGCGCCAGGCCTTCGGCTCGCCGCTCGCGGCGAACCAGCACCTCCAGTACGAGCTGGCGGACGTCGCCGGCGAGCTGGACACGCTGCGCCACCACAACTGGGCCGCTGTGGCGGCGTTCCAGCGTGGCGAGGACATCACGCGCCACGCGACGGTCGCCAAGCTGCGCTCCGCTCGCATGGCCCGTCGCATGGCGGACCTGGCGGTGCAGTTCCACGGCGGCATGGGCTACGTCGAGGACAACTGGCCGGCGCGGTTCTACCGGGACACCCGCCTGTGGTCCATCGGCGGCGGTGCGGACGAGGTCATGCTGCGCACCCTCGCCCGGATGAACGGGATCATCGGGGACTGACGCCGCTCGCCCGCCGCCCGGTGGCCACTGCCGTCGCCGGCGGTCCGACGACCGGCTGGCGCGCGGGTACGCTCGGGCCCGCAACTGCATCCGGGGAGCTCGCACCAGCGGGCTGAGAGGGTGGCTCAGGGCCACCGACCCGACGACCTGATCTGGGTAATTCCAGCGGAGGGAGTACATGCGCACCGCGGTCGTCGTCACCGGCGGGCCCCACGGCCACGAGCTGCCCCACGCCTGCCCGCGTGCGGCGGACGTCGTCGTGGCGGTGGACTCCGGCCTCCACCTGGCGCACGCGCTGGGGTGGCGGCCGGCGCTCGTCGTCGGTGACCTCGACTCCGTGCGGGACGAGGCCCTCGAGCGGGCGATCGCCGAGGGCTCGCGGGTGGAGCGACATCCGACCGACAAGGACGCCACGGACCTCGAGCTCGCGCTCGACCACGTCCTGGCCGACGGCGCCGACGTCGTCACGGTGATCGGCAGCGCCGCCGGGCGCTTCGACCACCTGCTCGGCGGCGTCCTGGTCCTCGCGTCGGCCCGCTTCGCGTCGATGCGGATCGACGCCTGGCTGGGTGGAGCGCACGTCGTGGTGGTCCACGACGCACGCTCGATCCGTGCGGCGGCGGGGTCCTACTTCTCGATCCTGCCGGTCCACGGTCCTGCCGACGGGGTGCGCACCACGGGCCTGCGATGGCCGCTGCACGGCGAACGTCTCGAGCCCGGCACCAGCCGGGGCACCTCGAACGAGCTCCTGGACGACGTTGCACACGTATCGGTTGACGCGGGCACCGTGCTCGTCGTCGTCCCCCAGGAGGAATCCCCATGAGGTCCCATCGATCACGCGCCACGCACCGGACGGCCATCGCCGTGGCGGCGTGCCTGGCGCTGGCCGTCCTCGGCGCGTGCAGCTCGGACGAGACGTCGTCGTCCGAGGGAGAGGGCGGCGGCGAGTCCGTCGTGCTCGTCACCTACGACTCCTACGCGCTGCCCGAGGACGCGGCGGCCGCGTTCGAGGAGCGCACCGGCGCCACGATCGAGGTCGTGGCCGCCGGGGACAGCGGCACCATGCTCACCTCGGCGCTGCTCAGCGCCGGCGCGCCCGAGGGCGACGTCATCTTCGGCATCGACAACACGCTCGCGACCCGTGCGCTGTCCGAGGACCTGCTCGAGCCGTTCCGACCCGACGCGCTCGCGGACGTGCCGGAGCGGTACCTGCTCGACGGCGAGGCGGGCGAGCGGCTCGTCCCGATCGACACCGGGGACGTCTGCATGAACCTGGACCAGCGATGGTTCAGCGAGCAGGGCGTCGCCCTGCCGACCACGCTCGAGCAGCTCACCGAACCGGCGTACCGGGACCTGGTCGTCGTCGAGAGCCCCGTGACGTCCTCGCCCGGACTCGCGTTCCTGATCGGGACGGTCGCCCGCTACGGCGAGGACGGGTGGCTCGACTACTGGCAGCGCCTCGGGGACAACGGCCTGCGCGTGCGACCGAGCTGGGACGACGCGTACTACTCGGACTACACGGTGTCGGGCGGTGACCGTCCGATCGTGCTGTCGTACGCCTCCAGCCCTCCGGTCGAGCTCGTCTTCGCCGAGGGGGCGTTCACCGAACCGCCTTCGACGGTGATGCTCGACAGCTGCGCGGCGCAGGTCGAGTACGCCGGCGTGCTGCGCGGTGCCGAGCACCCGGAGCTGGCGCGCGAGCTCGTCGACTTCATGCTCAGCCCCGAGTGGCAGGAGGCCCTGCCGATGTCGAACTTCGTCTTCCCCGTGCTCGACGTGCCGCTGCCCGAGGAGTTCGCGACCTGGGCGCAGCGGGCCGAGGATCCGCTGCAGCTCCCTCCGGCGACCGTGGACGCGCAGCGTGAGACGTGGATCGAGCAGTGGCGCGAGCAGATGGAGTGACCGCGGCGGCGCCGATCCTCGAGGGCGAGCCGTCCGGCCCCGCTCGACCGGCACCCGTCCGCCGACGCTCCCGGCCCTCGCCCGTCGGGAGCGTGGTGGTCGTGCTCGTCCTGGTCGTGATCGCCGTCCCCGTCGCCGCCGTGCTCCTGCGCGCCGTCCGCCCGGACGGGGCGTGGGGGCTCGAGGCGGTGCGCTCGGTGCTCTCGTCGCCGCGCACCTGGCGGCTGGTCGCCGTCACGTTCGCCCAGGCGCTGGCGTCGTGCGCCCTCACGCTCCTCGTCGGCGTCCCGGTCGCCTGGGTGCTGGCGCGCTACCGCTTCCGAGGGCGAGCGGCGCTGCGCACGCTGGCCACCGTGCCGTTCGTCCTGCCCACCGTCGTGATCGGCGCCGCGTTCGCGTCGATCCTCGGGCCGCGGGGTCTGGTCGACGCACGGGGGACCTGGTGGCCGATCCTGGCCGCGCACCTCTGCTTCAACCTGGCCGTCGTCGTGCGCACGGTGGGCGCCGCGTTCGCCTCGGTCGACGCGGACCTGGAGTCGGCAGCACGGGTGCTGGGCTGCGGGCCGTTCGCCGCGGCGCGCCGGGTCACGCTGCCCGTCGTCGCCCCGGCGGTGGCCGCGGCAGGCATCGTCGTCTTCCTCTTCTGCCTGACGAGCTTCGGTGTGATCGTGCTGCTCGGCGGTGGGCGCGTGTCGACCGTCGAGGTCGAGATCTGGACCCGTGCGACCCGGCAGTTCGACCTGTCCGGTGCCGGGGTGCTGTGCGCGCTCCAGCTCGTCGCGGTGGGCGCGACGCTCGCGGTGCACGGGCGCGTGAGCCGCGCCGTGCTGCGGGGCGGCTCCGTCCGCCGCACA
>JAFAFZ010000653.1 GCA_023423215.1 Actinomycetes bacterium | reverse complement strand
GTGCGCACCAGCGCGACGACGGCGACGACGGCCGCGACCAGCGCGACGACGGCCGCCGGCAGCAGCGGCGCCTCGGGGATCGAGGTCACGAACTTGAACGAGGTGCGCAGGGCACCCGCCAGGTTCTCGGCGGGACCGACGTTCGAGGGGAACCGCGGCCCCATCGCGGTGTCGGACTCGGACAGGTTCCGCAGGATCCACAGTCCGCTCGGCGCCAGCGCGGGCAGCGAGTACCAGAGCGCCGGGAGCACGGAGCGCAACGGCGAGCGGGTGCGCCAGAACGTGCGCAGCACCAGCCAGCCGGCGAAGACCGGGACGACGTAGATCGCCTGGTAGCGCACGTAGAACCCGACCGACGTCAGCAGGCCGGCGAGCACGAGCCAGCCGACCGCTCGACCCGACGCGACGGCGGGGGCGGCGTCCTCGACCCAGCGCAGGATCGCCCAGAGGATCGCCAGGGCGAGCATGGCGAACACCACCTCGGTCTGCACCAGGGCGGCCAGCCCGACCAGCAGCGGGCTGACCGCCACGCTCGCGCAGAGCACGGCCAGCACCCACGTGCGGCGGACGACCCGTCGCGCCACCGCGACGCCGAGCGCGACGCAGCCGGCCAGCATCGCCGCGTTGACGAACACGCCGACGACGTCGCCGCGCCACCCGGTCAGCTTCATGCCGGTGCCCAGGACCAGGGGCCACAGGGGTGGCCAGGTGGTCAGGGGCTGCTCGAGCCAGAACTCGATGCCGCGGCCCTCCTTGATGGAGGTCGCGACCGCGATGTACGCGACGGCGTCGGTGCCGACCGCCGCGTGGGTGACGCGGGTGACGAGCAGCGTCCACGCCGCGGAGAGGGCCGCCGCCAGCGCGATCCAGCCGCCGGCCAGGCGCGGCAGCACCCCCGGGGCGTCGCCCGACGAGGTGTCGTCGGTCGCCGGCTCGTCGATCGCCGTCATGTGGTGGGCACGACCTGGTGGGTGAAGCGGTGGCGCAGCCGTCGCAGGGCCGGCTTCTCCACCCACTTGTGCAGCGCCGCGCCGACCAGGAAGGCGGCGCCCAGCTTGATCGGCACCCACTTCGGGCCGCCCGCGCCGCCCGGGTCCAGCAACCAGAACAGCTGGTAGTGCGAGATGTAGAGCGCGTAGGACAGCGCGCCGAAGTAGCCGAGCATGCGTCCGCTGAGCCAGCGGCTGACCGCGAAGCGGTCGCGCAGGCGGACGAAGGCGAGGCACAGCACCGCGGCCGAGGCGGTCGCCAACGTGAAGCCCCAGCGCGCCCAGTAGTTGCCGTCGGGCAGCTGCGCGAGCACCTGCTGGATCGCCTCGTTCGCGATCGCCTTGAACTCGGCCGGCGTCGCCTCCTCGGGCATCTTGATGTCGACGTCCGTCGGGTACAGCGGCACGTAGAAGCCGATGAGCTTCTCGACCAGCTTCGACGACGAGAAGATCGCGAAGATGAACGTGACGAACGCGATCCAGCCCGCGACCAGCAGGCGCTTCGCGGCCCTGGCCGACAGCTCGGTCGGCATCTCGGCGTGGATGATCGCCAGCAGGACGCCCAGCGCGATGGCGTCGGGGCGCTGGAACCAGAACTGCCCGGGTCCGCCGTGCCCCAGCGCCCGGGCCACCCACACGAAGAGGATGAACCCGGCCAGCACGGCGCCGAGCGGGCGGATCCAGCCACGCTTCAGGCACACGTACGTCGCGACCGCGCCGATCAGGTAGAACTGCTCCTCGAGCGACAGCGACCACATCTGGCCCATGTACTGGGCGCTGCCCAGCAGCGGCGAGAAGAAGATGTTGTGCACGTAGAAGAGCGTCGCGATCGACTCCTCGGTCACCTGCCGCAGCAGGTCACGTGCGAACAGCGCGATCGGGATCCAGCCGACGATCAGCACCACGATCAGGCTGGGCAGCAGGCGGATGCCGCGACGGGCGTAGAAGTTCCGCAGCGACACCGCCCCGGTGCTGCGTCGCTCCTCGAAGATCAGCGTGGTGATGAGGAAGCCGCTGAGCACGAAGAACAGGTCGATGTAGCCCGAGAACGAGTCCGAGACCGCGTAGGCGTGCTGGAGCAGCACGAGCCACACGCCGACGCCGCGCACGCCGTCGAACGGCTTGACCGCGCCGAGCTTCGGTGCCCGCGACTCGAACGCCGTTGTCACTCCCATCCCGTTGCCCCAGTGATCATCCGACGGTCGTCCCGTCCGGAGTCCGTTCGAGAGAACTGTGGCGGTTCTTGCGCTTCAGTGCACGTTTCTCGACGAACAGGTACACGGGGGTCGAGAGGGCGAACGCCAGGATCCAGGCGAGCACCACGCGCACCAGGATGTTGCCGCCCATCGGGTACACGACCAACCACAGCGGCAGCGTGTGGAACAGGTAGAGCACGTAGGACATGCGCCCGACGAGGCGGACCGGGCGCACCGACAGCGCCCGGGCGACGAGCCAGTCCTTCTCCCGCGCGAACACGAACACCAGCACCGCCGTCACCCACACCGTGACCGTGAAGCCCCAGCGGACCCAGTAGTTGCCGAGCGGTAGCTCGTTGATCACGTGCTCGAAGGCGGCCTGGTCCGAGAGACCCTCGGGCGGCTCCGGGATGAACGGCACGTACACGCCGATGAGCTTGCGGACCGGCACCAGGCTCATGCTCCAGGTGGCCAGCAGGATCGTCAGCGCAGCCCACCCGGCGACGCGGATCCAGCGGTGGGCACGCTCGGAGAGGTCCGCCGGGATCCTCGAGTTGACGATCGCGATCACGACGCCGACGAGCAGTGCGTCCGGTCGCTGCAGCCAGAAGTTGAGCGGACCCAGGTCGCCGCGGGCACGGGCGATCTCGATCAGGATCGCCGCGACGGTCAGCACCACCGCGCCGACCACGAGCCGCCGCGAGCGGACCAGGAACAGCACCAGCAGGGCACCGACGACGTAGAACTGCTCCTCGAGCGAGAGCGACCACATCTGGAACAGCACGACGCCATCGGTCGGGTACCCGAGCGGGTTGGCGAAGTTGTAGTAGTAGAGGCCCGCCGGGATGATGTCCTTGGTGATGAAGTGCGCGACGTCGACCTCGTCGTTGATCGCCCCGGCCACCAGCAGCAGCACCAGGGCGATCGCCAGCAGGGTGTACAGGCCCGGCAGCAGGCGCCACGCACGCCGTGAGTAGAAGCGCCGCAACGAGATCGTGCCCGTGCGGTGGCCTTCCTCGAGCAGCAGCGTCGTGATGAGGAAGCCGCTGACCACGAAGAAGACGTCGAGGATCGACGACCACGACTCGAGCTGCAGGGGCGCCGCGTGCACGGCGATCACCATGAGCACGCCGATGCCGCGCACGCCGTCGAACGCCGTGATCTGGCCCATCTTGGGCGCGATCGTCACCGGGGCGTCCGGCTTCCCCTGCCACCACGACGGGCGTGTGCGATCCGACACTCGTACTGATTCCCCCGTCCGACACCAGTGCTTGCGCTCGCGCCGGGGGGAGGATACAGGTCCCGGCGAACCGGGCACATCCGGGCAGATGTGCTCAGACGTCCAAGGTGTCGCGGTCGACCAGGTCGGAGTGGTCCAGCAGGAACTGGCGTCGACGGGCCACGTCGTTGCCCATCAGCGTCTCGAAGAGGTCGCCCGCCGCCACGATCTGCTCGGCGTCGTCCATCGTGATGCGGCGCAGGATGCGGGTCCCCGGGTCGAGGCAGGTGACGGCCAGCTCCTCGACGTCCATCTCGCCCAGGCCCTTGAACCGCACCCACTGCAGGTTCTCGGCCTTGCGGTTGCCGGTCGTGAGCTCGGCGGTCAGGCGCTCGCGGTCGGCGTCGGAGAACGCGTGCACGACCTGGTCGCCCACCTTCACGGTGTAGAGCGGCGGCTGGGCGGCGAAGACCCGGCCCTGCTCGAGCAGCGGGCGCATGTAGTGGTAGATCAGCGTCAGCAGCAGGCAGCGGATGTGGCTGCCGTCCACATCGGCGTCGCAGAGGATGATGATGCGGCCGTAGCGGGCCTGGTCGATGTTGAAGTCCGGCCCGGAGCCGGCGCCGACCGCCGTGAACAGCGCCTGCGCCTCGGCGTTCTCGATCACCTGCTTCAGGGTCGACTTGCCGGCGTTCACGACCTTGCCGCGCAGCGGCAGCACCGCCATGTACTCGGCGTTCCGACCGGCCTTCGCCGGGCCCGCGGCGGAGTCGCCCTCGACGATGAGCAACTCGGCGTCGGGACCGTGGCGGCGGCAGTCGGCGAGCTTGTCGGGCATGGCGCCGCCGGACAGGTTCGCCGCCTTGCGGCGGGCGTCGAGCGTGGCCTTCGTGGTCACCCGAGTGATGACGGCCTGGGTCAGCTTGTCGCGCAGCGCCGCGATGTGGGTCTTCTTGCCGCCGCCGTCGACCCAGTTCGAGAAGTTGTCGCGGACGACCTCGTAGACGATCGACTGGACGGCCGGCGTGCCGAGCTCCTGCTTGGTCTGGCCCTTGAACTGCGGCTCGGGGAACGTGACCTTGATGGCCGCGACCAGGCCCTCTTGCACGTCGCCCTTGTCCGCCCGGTCCTTGCCCGTCTTCGCCAGCCTGGCGAGCTTCTTCGAGCCGCTGAGCAGCACGTCGTTGACGACCTTGGTCATTGCACGGTCGAAGCCGGCCACGTGCGTGCCGCCCTCGGGCGTGGGGATCGTGTTGACGAAGCTGGTCAGCACGACGTCGAAGCCCTTCACCCAGCGCAGGGCGATGTCCACCGTGACCTGGCGCTCGACCAGGGTCATGCGCCCCTCGACCGGGACCTTCTCCTCGAAGGTGCCGGTGCCGTGCAGGGTGATGACCTCGGTGACGGGGTCGCCGACCGAGAGCATCTCGACCAGGTCGGCGAGGCCGCCCTTGGCGACGAACTCCTCGGGCTCCTTCGAGCCGGAGCCCCGCTTGTCGATCAGACGGACCTTGAGGCCCGGCACCAGGAAGCAGACCTGCGCGCAGTGGTCCCGCACGTGCTCGTACTCGATGGAGAGGCCGGGATCGAAGACGTCCAGGTCCGGCCAGAAGCGCACGCGGGTGCCGGTGCGCTTCGGCGGGATCTTCCGGACGATCTCGAGCTTCGAGCCCGGGACGAACTTGCCCTTGGCGTCGTAGCGGCCGGGGAGCTGTGCCTCGAAGCTGAGGCGGTGCGTCGAGCCGTCCCGGTCGACCTCGGCCACGAGCTTGGACGCGAGCGCGTTCACGACCGAGGCGCCGACGCCGTGCAGGCCACCCGAGGACGAGTAGGCGCCCGTGCCGAACTTGCCGCCCGCGTGCAGCTCGGTGAAGACGATCTCGAGCGCGGTGCGGGCCCCGTCCTTGCGGTCGATCGGGATGCCACGGCCGTTGTCGTAGACCTCGACCGAACCGTCGCGGTGCAGCGTGACCTCGATCAGGTTGGCGAAGCCGGCGGCTGCCTCGTCCACGGCGTTGTCGATGAGCTCCCACACCAGGTGGTGCAGCCCCTCGGAACCGGTGCCGCCGATGTACATGCCGGGGCGCTTGCGCACCGCGTCCAGGCCCTTCAGGAGCTGGATGCTCTTGGCGTCGTAGGTGTCGCTGGTGCGGTTGCGGGGTGAGGAGGGGGTGCTCGCCATGACCGCTCCAGTCAACCACGCCGCTCCGACAGCCCCGGTGAACACGGGTGTGCCCGGCGGCTCAGTCGTCGAGCGCCTCTCGGGCCGCCCGGGCGTCCGCCAGCTCGTGCTCGGCGGACTCGGCGGCCGCACGGGCCTCGTCGGCCCGTCGCTGCTGCTCCTCGGCCGCTGCCGCGGTGCGTGCCGCGGCGGCCTCGAGGCGTTCGATGCGCCGATCGAGCTCGCGG
>JAFAFZ010000604.1 GCA_023423215.1 Actinomycetes bacterium | reverse complement strand
TCGCTCGATCGCGACGAGGGTCGCGTCGACGTCTTCATGTTCGCCTCCCCCCGCTGACCCCCACGTCCGTCCGGCACGCGCACCCACCCCCGATCTGTTCGTCGAGGTACGCCGGAACGGGGTACCTCGACGAACGAAACCGGTGGGCGACGAGCAGGACCAGGTGGGGCGAACAGATCGGGTGCGGGCGCGGCGCGGGCTCAGGGGAAGAGCAGCACGATGCGACCGCGGCCGTAGGCGTCGACGTGCACGTCGAACACCCGACGCTTGGCGGGCGCCTCCATGATCGCGAGCGCCGCCGGGTGCGAGGCGATCTCGCCGCGCGGCACGACGCCGGTCAGGCGCACGTGCGGCGTCTCGTCGGAGTTCAGCAGGCTCGCCATGATGTTGACGACCTCGGCGAAGTTCTCGTGCAGGGACTCGGGGATCTCCCCCGTGTCGGCCGCCTCGTTCACGCCCTTCGCCGGCACCATCACGAGCGCGCCGCCGGTCCGGCAGATGAAGCCGTGGTCCGCGATCGCCACGGCGACCGCGACCTCGTCGTCGTCGCTGTAGATGGCGACCTGGCCCTCTCGGGGCAGCTCGTGCGTGCCGGGGGTCCAGGTGCACTTGACCTCACGGCCGAGCAGGTCCGTGAGCATGCCGCCCACGGTCTCGTCGTTGGGCACCTGGCAGTGCAGGACGGGTTCGTCCGACGGCGGGCGCAGGGACGAGCGGAGCGATTCGGGGGGAGCGAGGGCCATCGGGCACACCGATCAGGGGGCGTGGCTGCGGCGTCGGCAGCCGGGGCGGACGGAAGGTCAGGCGGCGAACACGGTCGAGAGCTCGGCCTCGAGCAGCTCGCGCGTGAAGGGCTTGGCGATGAGCGACGTGGCGCCGGCCTCGGCCGCGATGGCGCGCATCTCGGCGGTGGACTCGGACGTGACGAACACGAAGGGCACCTCGATGCCCTCGCTGCGCAGCGAGCGCAACAGCTCGATGCCGGTCATCTCGGGCATGTTCCAGTCGGACATCACCACGTCCGCCGGCCGGGCGCGCAGGTGCTCGAGCGCCTGCTGACCGTTCTCCGCCTCGGCGATCTGGTCCACGAGCCCCGTCTGCTTGAGGATCCTGGACACGATCAGACGCATCGCTTTGCTGTCGTCGACGACGAGGACGTCCATGGCCGTCTTCTCCTGGGTGGTTCGGGTGGGAGGGTGTCCCCTGTGGGTCGGATCGCACGACCCGCGGATGAGGACATCGCGACCGGGGGGCCGGAAGGCTCAGACCGGCCCCGCGCACTTCCGACGAAAGTTCGCCGTGTCAGCGCCGCGGCGGCCGACGGGAAGTCAGCGACGACCGATCGGCCGCTCCAGATACCCGCCGTTGCAGCGATCGAGCATCGTTGTGCCACAGGTCACAAGTTGCACTGCACGTGAGAGAACCGGCGCATCCCTTGGGGCGCTTGGGATGTGGGCCCTCCGCGACGCCGACCGGGTCGTACGTACCGACCTCATGGACCATCCGGCCCAATTCTGAATCGAACTCATCAAGATCGTCGGAGGACGGGCCGACAGGGTTGTTGCCGCCGGGCAGGACACCGGTAGCGGAGGGGCCCTTGGGAGAGGGCCAGCAGGGGCACAACCGGAGGATCACCAACGCAATGGATGCCAGAAGGACTGCGCTGATCGAGCAGCACCTGCCACTCGTCGAGCAGGTCGTGCTCCGGATCTCCGGCAGCTTCCCCAAGTTCGTCGACCGCAGCGACCTCATCTCCGCGGGGATGATGGGCCTGGTCGAGGCGGGGACCCGCTACGACTTCGACCGTGGGATCCCGTTCGGCGGCTTCGCCGTGCAGCGGATCCGCGGTGCGGTGCTCGACGTGGCCCGCTCGGCCGACTGGGCGCCCCGTTCGCTGCGCCAGCTGGCCCGAGAGGCCGAGGACGCCACCTCGGCCCTCGCCGTCGAGTCCCGCTGCGTCCCCTCGGACGAGCAGGTCGCCGAGCGCCTCGGCGTCGCGACCGCCGACCTGCGGGAAATGCGTGAGCGCATCACGCTGGGCGTCGCCCGCTCCCTCGACCCGAGCGGCGACCTGGATCGTGGCGACGACGCCGACCAGCTCGTCGACCGTGGCAGCCCGCTCGTCGAGGAGATGCTCGAGAGCGCCGAGATGCGCGGCTACCTGCGTGCCGCGCTCGAGTCCCTGCCCGAGCGGCTCCGCATCATCATCGTCGGCCTCTACCTCGAGGACCGATCCTTCGAGGAGCTCGCCGAGCTGCTCGGCGTCACCACCTCGCGCGTCTCCCAGCTCCGCGCCGATGCGATCGAGATGATCCGCGACGGCATCGATGCGCAGTTCGTGCCGGCCGAGGACCGCTCGACCGCCAAGCCGAAGGGACGTGTGGCGATCCGCCAGGCGCGCTTCGCCGCCGACATCGCCCGCCACTCGGACCTGCGCACCCGTCTCGGGGCGACCGAGGAGCGCATGCCCACCGCCTCGGTGCCGGACAGCCCGACGGAGTGGACCGGCGAGCCGGACACCGTCGCCGAGCCGTCGCACGCGCCGATCACGCTGTCCGCCTGATCACGCGGTCCACCTGATCTCGGCGGATCGAACCGGGTCGACCGGGTCGACCGGGTCGCGTCAGCGACCCTCGATCAGGTCGATCGTCGCGTCCAGGCACGCCGGGTCGACCGTGCCGGGCACGAGGATGAACTCGTCCACCCCGGCCTCCTCGGCATCGTCGAGCGCACGCAGCAGCCGGTCCCCGTTCCAGGTCGCAGCCTCTTCGGCCATGGTGTTCGCGAAGCGGCGGCCGAAGATCTCGAGGTAGTCGAAGGTGAACGACGACAGCGTGGCCTGCGGATCCTCGACGCCCAGCGCGTAGAAGCACCCGCTGATGATGCGGGGCGCCTCCGTGCGACCCTCGTCCTGCCACGCCTGGTGCGTCGCGGTGGCCGCCGCAGCCATCTCGGCGCCATCCGCGGTCAGCGCGAACCCGGACACGCCATCCGCCCACTTCGCCGCGCGGGCGAGCGCCTTGGGTCCCATCGCCCCCGCCAGCAGCGGCGGTCCGCCC
>JAFAFZ010000534.1 GCA_023423215.1 Actinomycetes bacterium | reverse complement strand
GCGTTGCGGCGCATGCGGCTGGCCAGGTGGTCGAGCTTGAACAGGTGCTCGAGGAAGGCCGGGTCGGTCTCCTTCTTCTCGAGCGTCGAGATGAAGTCGAGCTGGCGGGCGAGCAGCGTCTGGTTGCGGCGACCCAGGTTCGTCAGCGCCTCGGCCTGGTTGACGCGCAGCGCGGCTTGCTCGCTCGCGAGGCGCAGCGCCGTGTCCTGCACGTCGTTGAACGCGGCCGCCACGTCGTAGACCTCGGCGGCGCCCGTGGCGCGCAGCGCGGGCAGGCGGGCGTCGTCGCCCGGGTCGGCCTGCTGGGCCTTCACCGCCGCGGGCAGACGGGTGCGGGCCACGTCCTCGGCCTGCGCGGCGAGCTCCTCGAGCGGTCGGGAGATCGAGCGCACGGCGCGGCGCAGGAGCAGGATCGTGACGAGCAGCGTCGCGACGGCGGCCAGCGCGGCGAGCACCAGCAGCACCCGGCTCGAGGTGGCCAGGTCGTCCACGGCGCCGATGGCCTGCGACGAGGCCGTTCCCTGCAGCCGGTCCAGGTCGGCGGTGCGGGCCTCCAGGCCGGCGATCCACTCCGAGTAGTCCCGGGTGCCGGCGTCCGAGAAGACGTCACGGCGGATCGCGTCGGCGGCGTTGATGCCGTGGCCGACGCGCTCGATCTGCACCGCCAGCGCGGTGGGCGCCGTCGAGGCGGCCAGGTCGGCGTAGGAGCGCTGGGCCGAGGCCAGACCGGTCAGCTCCTGGAACGAGCGGGCGGTCAGGTCCTGCTCGGAGGAGACGACGACCACCAGGTCGCGCTCCTCGGCCGAGGCGGCCTGGGCGAAGGCGAGGTTGTTCGCGGTCTCGGCCGGTGCGCCGTCGATCGCGCCACCCGGATCGATCGACATGGTGGCCAGGTCCAGCAGGCGGTCGATGGCGGCCGAGTGCGACGTCATGGCGGCGCGGGCGCCCAGACCGATCGCGGCGACCCGCTGGGCGGCGTCGACGCGCACGAGGGCCCGGTCGGCCTCGCGGGCGATCTCTCCGCCGATGGCACCCGAGCGTGCCGCCACCTCGGCGGCGCCGGCCTGGACCGCCTCGGTCACCTCCGGGGTCGCGGCGACGCCGTCGACCAGCGACGAGCGCTCGGCCTGCAGCGCGTCGATCAGGTCGTAGGTGACCAGCGCCAGGTCGGTGCGCTCCTGGAGCTGCGAGGCCTCACGCGACTGGAGCACGCCGCTCACGACGCCGTAGCCGGTCACGGCCAGCAGGCCCACCAGCGGCACCGCGAGGAGCAGCAGCAGCCGGCCACCGATCCGCATCCGTCTCGTCGAGCCCCGCTCGTTGGTTCGCTCCCGTGCCATCGCTCGTCGGATCGACACTCCGGACGTCCCGGTTGAGGAAAAAGACCCAGGCGTCGTCGTGGGCCGTCCGGTCCGACCCGCTCCGACGACGACGATGAACCCGGTTCATGTCGTCGGTGACCACTCGCCGCACCGGGCGGGACGCCCCGGCGCACGACGGGCCACGCCGGGGACAAGGCCGTAGCATGTGGGGTCCATGGCCAAGCGCAGACGACGGAACCAGCTGCCCGAACCCCCCTCGCCACCGGTGCGGCCGGGGCTCGTCGGGCCGATGCGCACCGTGCCCGCGGGCATCGCTCGCCCGGAGTACGCCGTCACCGGCGAGCCGTCGTCGCGAGCCAGCCGTGCCATCCGCACGCCGGACGAGATCGCTGCGATGCGCGTCGCCGGGCGTGTCGCTGCCGAGGCGCTGATCGAGGTGGGCCGCCACATCCGCCCGGGCATCACCCACGACGAGCTGGACCGCATCGGCCACGAGTTCATGGTCGCCGCCGGGGCGTACCCGTCGACGCTCAACTACCGCGGGTTCACCAAGTCCCTGTGCACCTCTGCCAACGAGGTCGTCTGCCACGGCATCCCGGACTCGCGGAAGCTGCTCGACGGCGACATCGTGAACGTCGACATCACCGCCTACATCGAGGGCGTGCACGGCGACACCTCGTGCAACTTCCTCGTCGGCGACGTGGACGAGCGTTCGGCGGACCTCGTGCGCCGCACCCGTGCGGCGATGCACGCCGGCATCGACGTCGTCCGACCCGAGGCCCGCGTCTACGAGATCGGCCGTGCGATCGAGGCCTCGGTCGCTCCCTACGGGTACGGCGTCGTGCGCGACTTCATCGGCCACGGCATCGGCGACCAGTTCCACACGAGCCTGCAGATCCCCCACTACTACGACCCGCGCAACGACACCGTGCTGCTGCCCGGGATGACCTTCACGGTGGAGCCGATGATAAACCTCGGCTCCCACCGCCTCGAGATGTGGGACGACGGCTGGACGGTCACGACGCGCGACCTGCAGCGCTCGGCCCAGTTCGAGCACACGGTCCTGGTGACCGAGACCGGCCACGAGCTGCTCACCGTCCCGGCCGAGGGACCTGCCGCCGACGAGCTGTTCGCCGACGTGCGCCTCGGGCTGCAGCCGACGCCGTAGCCCCGTCGCCCGCCACGTCGTCCACCCTCCACTTCCCGAGCTTCCCCTCGCTCGAGCGCTGCGCTGGCGTGGCGCGACCTGGGACGGTGCATGCCTCGACAGAGCCGGAAGGTCCCCGACCACCGGGGGACGTGGGTCATCCGGTGGTCCTCGGCGCACGAGCGCGTGCGGGTGGAGCTGCACCGCTGGCGGCTGCGCTGGGCCGGCTCGGCGCTGGGCCGCCGGCTGCTGCGGCGCAGGCTGCTGGCCGCGGTCGTGACGATCCTGGTCGTCGCCGTGGTGCACGACCGGCTCGAGCACGCCGCCCGACTGCGTGCCGACTGGGGCGCGGCCGTGCCCGTCATCGTCGCCCGCCACCCGATGGACGCAGGTGAGGTCCTCGGCCCGGCGGACCTGCGGGTCGAGCTCCTGCCGGCGCGTGCGGTGCCGGACGGCGCGCTGCGCACACCGCCCGCAGGGCTGCGCAC
>JAFAFZ010000519.1 GCA_023423215.1 Actinomycetes bacterium | reverse complement strand
ATGAAGCCGGCTCCGCCGGTGACCACGACCTTCACGATGCTCCTTCCGGCCGCGCCCGCGCGCGGCGCGGGCAGCGTAGCGCCCGTGGCGCGGCCCCCATAGGGTGACCGCATGGCGAGGCGGAGGTGGGGATCGGCGATCACGGGCCTCGGCAGGGTGCTGCTCCTGGTGGTCGTCGCGCTCGCAGGAGCCGTCCTGGTGCTCGTCGCGGCCGAGGCGCTGGCCGATCTGCTGACCGGCTGAGGCGCGGCGCCGAGAACGGCCCGCCCAGGCCTGCGCAACGTCGCGCACGATCCTCACGGTGACTTTGGGGCACAGCCCCGTTATGATCCCCGTTCAGGTATTTGGCGGTTGAGGGGTTTGGGGGACACATGGGCGACGAGCAGAACGACGGCGTCGAGTTCGACGCGGCGTCGGCTGACGAGGCGAAGGACTCGACGAGCCGACGCGACGCGATCAAGAAGGCGGCCGTGGCCGGCGCAGCGACGGCAGCCGTCTGGGCGGCACCGAAGGTCGAGGGCCTGTCCGTGGTGCCCGACTACGCCGCAGCCGGCACGGTGCAGACGGGTGTCATCACCTTCCGACTCAACGGCAACGGCCCGGGCATCCTCGGCGGCAACAACTGGATGAACGCCGCGCCGAGCGGGGCGTACACCGTGAACCAGGACGGCCCGAGCGACAACCAGGCGATCATCCTGACGGCCCCGCTGGGTGTCGCCGGGAACGCAGTCTTCAACTTCCCGCAGGGCCAGGACACCGACGGCAACTCGGTGACGGCCAGCGTCACCTTCAACGTCGACCCGCCGTTCAACAGGTGCGTCGTGCTCGGCGGCCGCACCGACTGGGACGGCTCCACCAGCGACCGTGGCACGCTGAACTTCGGCGGCGGCTCCAACCAGTCGCCGAACAACCAGGCGTCGCGCACCGTTACGGTCACGACCGGTGGCGGCAGCCCCTCGGGCGGCAACAACTTCTTCAACCCGGTCACCAAGCTCAACTGGCTCGAGGTCGACATCCAGTGCCAGTAGGGGGTGCCGGTCCGGCTGTGTGCAGCCGACCGTGAGCATCGCCGAGGTCCCCGGGGTGGACGCCGATCCGACGCACCTCAGCCTGACCGGTGACGGAACGGCCGAGGCGGAGCTGCTGATCGCCGCCACCCGACGACAGCGAGAGCTGGCTGCGGCGCGCCTGGAGGAGGTCCTGCCCGGCTACGACGCCATCGGACGGGCCGACCGCATCGGCCTGGACACCCTGCTGGTGATGTCGTCCGACCTGGCACTCGACGCACTGTCCGACGCCCCGGAGCGGATCGACGCCTATCTGGCGGCGGGTGACCTGGACGGCGACCGGTGCCAGGTCGTCGACGACCGCACGAACCGGGGCCGTTCGGTGGAGCGCCGGCTCGCGACGCCGAAGCCTGGGCCGACATCGGCGCTCAACCTCGATCCCTATGCGGGCGCGGCGGAGTTGCGAGCCAACCACACGATCGTGCTGAACGAGGCCGAGGACCGCCTCGGGCCCGCAGCGGTCGACCTGTGCAACGACATCGCGATCGCGTTCCGGGCGCACCTCCAGCTCAACTGCTACGTGAGCATGGGCGAGGCCCCGGGCTTCGGGGTCCACTGGGACGACCACGACGTCCTGATCCTGCAGATCGCCGGCCGGAAGTACTGGGAGGTCGAGGCCCCGCTCGAGCTGGCGCCGGTCAAGCACGTGACCCCGAAGGGCGGTAGCGGCGAGGCGATCTGGTCCGGCGTGCTCGGTCCGGGACACGTGCTGGCGATCCCGCGCGGGTGGCCGCACAGCGTCCAGGGGCTCGAGCGTGAGGTCTCGGTGCACCTGACGATCAGCATCGGTCGCCCGAGCGCGGTGGGCCTGCTCGGTCAGCTGCCGCCCGAGTCGCTCGCCGCCGGGATGTCCTTCGACGCAGCGACCCTCGACGGCGCCTTCGCTCGCTGGAACGCACAGCTCGTCGCCGATCCGTGCAACGGCCCCATCGAGGTCCTGGCTGCCCAAGCGGCGGGTTACTCCCAGCACAAGTTGCGCGCCCTCTGGCTCGGTGGCGCCGTCTTCGAGCCGCACCGGTGCACTGCCGACACGATCGCACTGGTCGGTCCCCGTGGCCCGTTCTCGATCCCGAGGCGCTCGGCCGCCGCGCTGGCATCAGCGCTCGAGCGGCAGTGGTGGACCCTGGACGAGCTGTGCGCGGACGGCGGCATCGAGGCCGAGGACGCCGTCGCACTCGTCGACACGCTCGGTGGCGCCGGACTCGTGCAGCTCCGAGCTCGCGGATGAGACCGCCGGGAACGGTCGCGCGGGACCCGTCCTACGACTCGGCCGGGTACGCCGTCGTGCGCGAGCTCATCGGCGCACAGGCGGCCGAGCTGCTCGAGTCCTACGCAGCGGTGCTGCGGGACTCGGGTCGCATGGAGGTCGACCACCAGGTCCCGGGTTCGCTCCGTCGCTACGCCGCGCCCGGCTTCGAGGCGTTGCTCGACCTGTGCACGTCGCCGCTGTCCACGCTCGCAGGACGGCGCCTCCTGCCGACCTACAGCTTCGTGCGCTACTACTTCCGCGGTCAGGAGCTCTCTGCGCACCGCGACCGCCCCGAGTGCGAGCACTCGGTCACGCTCCACCTGGCCTCGTCCGAACCGGGCGCGTGGCCCATCTGGATCCGCCAGGGGAACGACGAGCCGGCCGAGGTGCTGCTGCACCCGGGAGACGCCGTCCTCTACCGGGGCAACGACGTGCTCCACTGGCGCGACCCGCTCGAGATGGACTGGTACCTGCAGGTCTTCCTCCACTACGTCGACGCGGAGGGGCCCTTCACCGACCGGCACCTGGACGGGCGACCGCACCTGGCTGCGCCACGACGAGGAACCGGCTGATGGGCCACCGCTTCGACGTCGCGCCGCCGGCGAACGCCCAGTACCAGGAAGTCACCGCACTGTCCCTGTTCGACGCCGACGAGTGCGCGCAGGTGCTCGCCGCGCTCGACGGCCAGCGCTGGACCGACGCCGGCATCACGCAGGACGGCTCCCGGGCGGCCGCGTACGACGCCAAGGTGCGTTCCGCGAAGCTGCAGCAGCTCCCCGACGACGGCTCGTGGCCCTTCGACCGGCTCGTCCGAGCGCTGGGCGAGGTCAACTCCGAGGTCTACCGCTTCCACCTGTCCGGGATCTACGACTCGGACGCACCCTCGGTCGCCCGGTACAGCGCGGAGCAGACCGACCACTTCCGCCCCCACCAGGACGCCGGTGCGGGCCACAGCCGGCGCAAGCTCACCTACGTGGTCCAGCTCAGCGACGGCGCCGACTACGGGGGCGGCGATCTGCTCATCAAGGACGGCGGCATCGTCGCGCCGCGGGACCAAGGCACGTTGATCGTCTTCCCGTCGACCTTGTTCCACGTGGTCAGCCCGGTCACCATGGGCGTCCGCCACGCCCTCATCGGCTGGGTCCACGGCCCGACGATGTCCTGAAGCCACCCACCATCCCTGGACCACGCATGCCCGATCGCCTCGTACGCCGCCTGCCGCCGATGTCGAACGAGTGGAGCCTCGGTCTGGCGTCCGGTCGGGCGCTGGACGACGTGGGCGTCGCCCGCCTGGTCGCCGTGCTCGAAGAGGGCGAGCCGGCTGCGCTGCAGGAGCAGCTGGCGGTCGTCGTCGCGGCCGTCGAGACGGCGAACTCCAACTTCTTCCGGTTCGACATCGAGACCGCCGTCGACGACGACGAGCCGGCGGTCCTCCGCCTCACGCCGACGCAGGACACCCGTGCCGCCGGCCTCGGCCTCGATCGGGAGCACTCGACGCGCAAGCTCGTGGCGATGGTCGTGCTCGCCGTCGACGGCGACGGGGTCCAGCTCGTGGTGGAGGGCCAAGAGCGCGCCACCGACGCGGTCCCCGGGTCCATCGTGATGTTCCCGGCGTACTGCAACGTGCGCGTCGTCGGGAGCGAGGCGGCTGCGGTCGACGTCGCGGCCTGCCACGCCTTCGGCCCCGCGTTCCGCTGACCGTCCCGCCCACCGCAGCGGCCGCTGACTCAGTTCAGCTCGACCCGCAGGTCGGTGGACACGATGAGGCGTGGCGTGTCGAGCCGCAGCCCCGGTGCCGGACGCTCCGGCAGGTGCTCCAGCCAGGCGGGGAAGATGACGAGTCGCAGGGGCGCCGGCGCGACGTGGAACTCCGGGCGCAGGTAGGCACGGGTGTTCACCGAGTTGGGGTCCTTGAACGTGGTGCCGCCGGTCGAGGCGTCGAGCAGGTCGTCGGGCACGCGCAGGTAGAGCACGCTGGAGAGCACCGCCGGGATGTGCGAGTGCAGCGCGTTCAGCGTGCTGCCGGTGCGCTCGAACTCGGCGACGTCGTCGATGCGCAGCACCCACGACTTCAGGAACGCCCGCTCGAACGGGTAGTGCGGCGGCATCTCGCGGTTGATGATGCGCGCCATCATCGCGGCGAGCACGCGGAAGAACTCGATCCACGCCGGATCCGGGTCGTCCTGCAGCACGGCGGAGCTCTGGCTGAAGAGCTCGCCCGGCGAGGGGTGCTCACGCAGCAGCGCCTCGGCGACCTCGATCATGCGTGGCAGGTCCGGTGCGAACTGGTCGAGGTCGGCGGTCCAGATCGGCACGGAGAAGAGATCGGTGCGGCGCATCCGGTCCGGCATGCGTCGAGCGTACCGTTCGGGTGCGGGTGAGCCGTCGTCCGGCGGTGCGCTCGACGGGTGGTCCGGCACCCCTCGCTTGGTATCGTTCCCGCCGCATGGGGACCACCACACTGAGGGACATCGAATCCGTCGATGTCGGCGCGTCCGACCACTTCCCCTCGACGCCGACGGGCGAGCTGAACGACCTCTCGCGTCGAGCCCAGGAGGTGGCGGGATCGTTGATCGGGTGGTCGGAGCCCGACGCCACGATCGATGTGGCCCAGCTCCGCGCCACCTACGAGCAGTGTCGAGCGGCGGTCCTGGCCGAGGGCGGATCGGCGGTGGGTCACGTCCGGAGCCACGACGGCATGGACATGATCGTGCAGGCCGACGCACTCGACGCCGACCGGCGTCGGTCGATCCTTAACGACGGTGGCGGCCTGCTGCTCGAGTCCGCGGAGCGCTTCTCCGCGCCGCTCAACCGCATGTGCGGCCACCTCGCCGTCGCCCGGGGCGCTCGTGTGTCCGCCCTGGCGCTGTTCGGTTCGGAACCGACCCGGGTCCTGGGTCCGCAGGTCCGGCGGACGCTCGTGCTCGCCGCCGGTTCCGACGTGGTGGTGCACCCCGACGGCGGTGCGCCGTTCGAGCTCCGAGCCGGTCACTGCGCGACGGCGGAGGGCATGCCCCGGATCGTGGCGGGACCCGACTCCTTCACGGTGCTGCTCGTCGAGTCGGCGTTCACGCCGTTGCACCGGCACTCGATGGTGCTCGACCGGGCTGCACGCCATCCGCTGCTCCGCCTCGACGCCCCGCTCGAGCTCGCCGAGCCGGTCGACGTGTACGGCTCCTCCGAACCGGTGCGCTACGTCGACCTGGTCGCCGGCGAGGTCGACCTGCTGCTCTCGAACTCGCCCGACGACCTGCTCGAGTGGTGGTGGGTCATCAGCCGTCGTCTGCCGCCCTTCGCCATCCCGGGCAGCGCGGACCGGGTGGTGGTGCGCGGCCGGTTCCCGGGCGGCGTGGGCACCATCGAGAACGACGAGCACCTGATCCTGAAGGGTGCCGGCGTCACGTTCGCGGTGCCGGAGCACCACCGGGAGCTGCTCGCCGACCTGCTCGGCGGCGACACCTTCGAGTGCGCGGTCGAGGGCGACCGGTACCGCTCGGTGTGCAACCTCGCCGCTGCCGGGGCCATCGAGTTCGTCGGATGAGCACCTCGCGCCACCGCCCGCGCAGGGTCCGGTCCTGAAGGTCCGCCGCACGTCGATCTCGTTCGAGGTCGACGGCGTGCCGCTGCAGGTGCGCATCGGCCGGCGGGTGCCCGGCGCGATGCGCGGCGACCTCGGCCGCGCGCTCTCCGGACACGCGCCGACGTCGCGACGCCCCTCGGCAGTGCTCGTGATCGGCGGCAGCGAACACCTGACGGTCACGACGGAGTTGCACGTGGACGTCGACGCCGCCGATCGCGAGCACGTCCCGTACCTGTCGCCCCGATCCTTCGACCTGGATCAGTACGCCCTCTTCGCGGTGGGCGAGTGGGTCGACGAGGTGAGCCTGTTGCTGGGCGGTGGCGCCGCACCCCGAGTCCACGCGGCGAGCTTCGTCGACGACGAGAGGACCTGGGTCGTCGCAGGCGCGTCGAACGCCGGGAAGACCACCCTGGCGCTCGATGCCGTCGGCCGCGGAGCGACCTACCTCACCGACGAGCGGATCACCGTGCGCGGCCGGTCCGATCACGCCGGCGTCGAGATCTCCGGCCTCGCCCAGCCCCTGCGGATCCGCGGCGACCTCGCCGATCGCCCCGAGTCACCTGCCGCCCGCTTCGTCGGCGCCACCGGGCGAGACGCCTTCCGGGAGCTGCTGTTCTGCGACCAGTTCGGCAGCGTGGAGCGCGGCTGGGTCGCCCCGACCGACCTGTTGGTGCTCCACGACGAGCCGCCCGAGCGGACCACCCGGGGGTGGGTGGTGCGACAGCTGCTCGAGCAGTGCCAGGACGCGGTGCGGATCGGTCCCGAGGCTCTGGTCCCGCTCGCGCAGCTGGCGAACTCCACCCGGGTGCACGTGGCGGCCGGACGCACCCTCCGTTCGGTGACCGACGTCGGCTCGCCCGTGCTCGACCCCGCCACCGAACCGCCGACGCTCCTCCCGCCGACGACCGACCAGGCTCCGGTCGGCCTGCGAGCCGGTGACGGCGTGCGCACCCTGGTGGTCGGCCGCGACGAGTGCTTGATCTGGCTACCCGGAGGGCGCGCCGCCGTGATCGAGGTCGCCGGCACCGCAGCGCAGTGGTGGCGGAGCCTCGTCGACGGAGGTCCGGTGGCCGTCGACGGCGAGTGGGCACCGTTCGTGGCTCAGCTCGGCGCGCTGGGAGCGGTCGCCGCACCCGAGGACCCGCCGTACCGTGATCCCGATGGACGCTGAACGCCCTGCCGGCGCCCCGGCCGGCACCACCTGGCTCGACGTCGAGGGCCAGCTGGTGCTCGCGACGCCGAGGGTGTCGCGCCCGGTCGTCCTCGACCCGGTGTCGAGCAGCCTGTGGCCGCTGCTGCTCGACGGCGCTCCGCCCGACGAGCTCGCGGCGGCGCTCCAGGAGCGGCACGGCGCCGATCCGATCGGGGCCTCGCAGTTCGCCGACGCCCTTGTGGACCAGCTCCGTCGTGGCGGACTCCTGCTCGATGACGGGGACGAGGGCCCCGCTCGGCGCTACCACTCCACCTGCTCGCCATGTGACACCGCTCCACTGCTCAAGGGGCCGACGACGACCGTCGAGCTCGACGTCGGCGGGATCGGTGCGACCGTCCTCGTGCTCGACCGCACCGACCTCGCGTCCTCGCTCGAGCCGTGGCGGGACGGCCCTGCGGCCGCAGACCCGTGGGACCTGTTCGTGCTGGGTCGGGTGCCACGCGAGGGATCGCCGGCCCTCTTCGACCACTACGGCGAGCTCTTGGTCCGGTCCACCTGGGATCGGACGGCCGAGCTCGTCGAGATCCTGGTGGATGACCTGCGCCGGGCCGCCGGTGCCGAGGTCTGCCTGCGCGGCGTCGCCGTGCGCGTCGCCGGCGGAGTGGTCGTGGTGCACGAGCGGTGGCGAGCTGCAGCGGCCGCTGCGACCACCGACGACCCGGACCTGGCGCCGAGCCCGTCCTCGCTGCTCGCTCTGCGATGGACGCCGAACGGGCCCGTCGTCACCTTCCGGGCCGCCGCTGCGCCGGACGGCATCGTCGAGGCACCGCTGGTCGCGCTCGGCATCCCCGAGGCGTCGACGGGCTCCGCCTCGGCGACGGCGCTCGCCGCGACGCTGCTGCGCGACCCGTGTGCGCTGGAGGTCGCGGCCGACCTGCGCCGTCGGGTCGAGCTGGTGGACCTGCCGCAGACCGGCGATGCAACGACCTTCGCCCGATGGCTCGCCAGCACGGCGGGAGGCACGGGATCGCACCCGTGAGCGTCGCGGCCGTCCTGACCGAGCTGGTGCTGCCGGTGTGGAGGGGCGAGCCCGAGGGCAGCCTGGCCACGTTCGTGGATCGCTACCACCTCGGCCTCGCGCTCGTCGCGCTGCTGGCTGGCGCTGTGGTGGCTGCGCCCGACCGCCGGCTGCCGGCGGTGAGCCGTCGAGCCGTCGGGCTCGCCGCCCTGGTCGGTGCGCTCCTCGGTGGTCGAGGGATCGACGGCGCCGTGATCTGGTGCCTCTTCCTGGCCCTCGTCGCGGCGCTCCCGGACCGTGGTGAGCCGCCACACGTGCTCGAGCAGTGGGCGGTGCCGTTCGCGCTGGTCAGCCTGGTCGGCATCTGGACCGCCGTGCCCGACACCGAGCCACCCCTCGCGCTCGCCTGCGCACTCGCTCCCGTGGCCCTGGCCTGGGTGGTGCGGAAACGGTCGGTCGGACCCGTCGGGACGGCAGCCCTCGTCGCGGGTGTCGTCGGCGCCGTCTGGGTGGGTTCGGCGGGTCGGACCGCGGTGCTCGTGTCGGTCGTCGCCCTCGGCATGGTGGCGATCGCTCCGCTCGTCTCGCTCGGACGGCAGTGGCACCCGAGCGGTCAGGGCTGGATCGTGCTGGGCGTGGTGCACGCCGTGGTCGCGCTCGGGGTGCCTCGTCAGCTGCTGGACGTCGACGTCCCGACCGCGCTCCTGTGGGGCCTCGCGGCGGTCACGGCCGAGGTGGTGGTGGCGGTCGGCGTGTCCCGCTCGTCGTCCCTGGCGGTGCGCTCCGGGTGACCTCGGCCGCGGGCGGCACCGGCGCTCGCCGCGCGAGGTGCTCGGTAGGCTCACGAGGTGGCGGATCGCCTGGCGGAGTTCGACGAGGCGACCGGTTGGCGCCGGGCCCACGGCTGGGTCCACCGCGTGTTCCCCGGCAGGGTCGTCCTCGCTGCACCGGGCGAACGCCAGCGCGATCTCGTCGGAGCTGCATCGGTCCTCTGGGTGTCGCTGGACGAGCCCGCCACGGTCGCCGAGATCGTCGAGAGGATCGACGACGCGCTCGGCGTCGGGGCGGTCGACCCCGCAGTGCTGCGAGCGGCGATGGAGGGCCTGGCCGAGGCCGGCCTGATCGTCCGGTGCGGCGCCGCGGGAGCTGAAGCGGCGTGCGGGCGGACATGACGGGCGAGTGCTCCTCACCCCGCGACGCCCTCCGCGCCGTGGCGGTGCACCACCTCGCTGGCGCCCGTCCGGTCGAGTGGGTGGCCGGCTCGGCCGAGGACGATCTGGCCCTCGTGGATCTGGCCGAGGCCCAGCGAGTGCTGGGCTCGCTCCGCGATGCGGTCGACTCCGGAGCGGTGACGCTGGGTGCACCGGCGCTCGAACACCTGGCTGCCCGACACGAAGCCGCGATGCGCTGGTGCCTGATGATCGAGGCCCGACTGCTCGAGGTGCGGGAGTGGTTCGACGCGGCGGGCGGTGTGCGGCACCTGGTGATCAAGGGGCCGGCGATCGCACACCTCGACGAGGCGACCCCCGAGTCCCGGTCGTTCGCCGACCTGGACCTGCTGGTCGCGGCCGGTGACCTGGACCGCGCCGTCGCGGCAGTGGCGTCCCACGGCGGGTCGCGGCCCTGGGAGGAGCGGCGGCCGGGCTTCGACCGGCGTTTCGCGAAGTCGGTCACGCTCGCGTCGCCCGACCGGATCGAGCTCGACCTGCACCGCATGCTCTGCGACGGCGTGCACGGCGTGCGCATCCCTGCCGCCCAGCTCTTCGCATCGACCGAGAGCTTCGACCTCGGCGGTGAGCGTGTTGCAGCGCTGTCCCCGCCTCACCGCCTGCTGCACTCGGCGTACCACGCGGTGCTGGGCTCGCCGACGCCGGCGCTGCACAGCCTGCGGGACCTGGCGGGCTACCTGAGCAGGCCCGAGCTCTCGCCCTCGGTGATCGTGCCGACGGCGCGACGTTGGCGCGGCGAGGCGGTGCTGGCGCTGGCCGTGCGGACGACGCTGGGCGAGCTGCCGTTCCGGGCACCGGAGTGGGCGCGCTGGTCGGGCGAGGTCCTGCTCGATCCGGCCGAGCTCGCCCGGATCGACCGGCAGCGCCGGGACGGCTCGTCGTTCGGGCGCTCCAAGGTCGACATGTGGCGCGAGCTGCCCGGCGTGAGCGACAAGGCGGCGTACGCGCTGGCGGTCGCCTGGCCGAGCGGCGCCCACCTGGCGTCGCGTGGCACGCGACGGTGGCGAGCGCCGGGCCTCAGACCTCGATCGGGGCGGTGACCGCGCGGAGCCAGCCCAGCTCCTCGTCCCAGCTCGTCGGGCGGTCGGCAGGGATCAGGACGAACTTGCTGATCCCGTGCTCGGCGTGGCGGCCGATCAGATCGACCAGCTGGCCCTCGCCGAGCGGCAGCATCGACGCGGCGACGTCCGCATCGGCCAGCGACATCGCAGGACCGCCGGCCATGTCCCCGCAACCGCAGTAGTCCATCGACTGGCGCACGTTCTGCTGCGCGAACGGGGACCGGTCGTCGCGGGCGTAGTAGATCGTCACACCGAAGTGGTCGGCGTCGACCCTGCGTCCTGCGGCGGCGGCCGCCTCCTCGATGTGCGCCCGGGCGGCGCCCGCCTCCTCCGGGGTCTGGAAGTTGCCGATCCAGCCGTCGCCCAGGCGGCCGACCCGTTCGAGCGCGGCGGGGCTGCGTCCGCCGAACCAGATCTCGAGGTCCTTGGTCGGACGGGGGTGGATGGTCGCCGGCGCGCCGCCGTCCGGATGCGCGACAGCGCCGCCGTCCGCCCACAGCCGGCGCAGGATCGAGAGGTTCTCCTCGAACAGCCTCGCCCGCTGACCGCGGCCCACCTGGAACGGCGCGCGGTCCGCCGGGTTCGGCGAGCCCATCCCGAACGCCGGCAGGAACCGCCCGCCGCTCAGCTGGTCGACCAGCGCGATCTGCTTCGCGAGCAGGAACGGGTCCCGGCCCGGTAGCACGGCGACGTTGGTGCCCAACCGCAACCGGGTCGTCCGCCCGGCGGCGAACGCGAGCGAGGTCAACGGGTCGAACGAGGGCCCGACCGCGGTGTCCGACATCCACAGCGAGTCGAACGACAGATCCTCGAGGATGTCGACCACCGCGAGGAAGTCCTCGGGCGACGCGAGGACGTTGCCCACGCTGAGGCCGACGCCGATCCTGATCTTCACGACCCCTCCCTCGTGGTGACGTGCCTGCAGCGCCTGGCGCTAACGGCGGTGCTCGCTGACGTAGAGGTTGACGAACGGCTCATCGGCACGATCGGTGCCGAAGATGACGTTGGCCGGATGGTACGCAGCCGCCCAGTCGACCAGGGCGTCGGCGGCCGCGTCGTCGTGCCCGGCCACCGCGGCGAGCAGGCGCAACTCGGCCGTCAGGCCGTCCCGCTCGTCCGGTGCTCGCCGCACGGCGATGTCGATCGAGGAGCGGCCGTGCTCGTCGAGCGTCAGCGCGTCGTCCTCGCGCGGCACGTCGGACCCGACCACGCCGATGCGGTCGAGCAGCGCCCGCACGGCGTCCGCCCACGGCGTGGGCAGCTGCGCCAGCATGCGCTCGCTCGCGTCGCCGATCGTGGGCGCGCCGGCCAGGTACGGCACGTCGATGGAGCGCTCGACGAGGCCCGGGTGGAGCGACGCGAACTTCCACGCCACCCACGACGGTCGCGGGGCCACGTGCGCGGCCAGGTCGCTCGGCCACCCCGCCGACAGCTCGCGCCAGTCGACCTCACCGATCCCGCTCAGGTAGAGCTTCGTGCGCCACTCGCCGCCGGCGTGCCGCTCGGTGCCGATGAACAGGTCGCCGAGCTTCCGGGCCAGCTGCGCCGCGGTCGTCGCGCTGTCGGACCCGAGGCCCAGCGATGCGAAGGCCTCGACGAGGTCGGGCTCTCCGGTCGCGTCGTGCAGCACGACGTGCAGCAGCTGACGTCCGGTGACGAGTCGGTGCCGGTCGACCTTGGCGGACTGGTCCGCGACACCGACGGTGCCCAGGCTCGCCAGCCGGTGCTCGAGGTCCTCGGGGAGGTCGGGCGCTACGGC
>JAFAFZ010000515.1 GCA_023423215.1 Actinomycetes bacterium | reverse complement strand
GTCGGGTACCATCGCGGGCAACTACATCCAACACACGTGCGGTGAGCCGGTCAGTTACCGGTTGCCGACGTCCGAGACCCACCTGCGGCCCGAGCGGTTGACGCCGCCGCAGTGCACGTGCAGCCGCACGCCGGTCTCGGGGGCCGACCACTGGGAACTGGCCTCGCCGCACCTGCACGATCCCGAGGGGGATCGAAGGAGGGCCACCGTGGCCGAACCCATCCGCGTCGAAGCACCGGTCGGTGACGACGACACCAAGATCATCTCGTTCGAGACGGGCAAGCTCGCCCCGCTCGCCGGCGGTGCCGTGCTCGCCGGCGTCGGCGAGACCCGCATCCTCATGACCGCCACCGCGGCGGGCCACGTGCGCGAGGGCATCGACTTCTTCCCGCTGACCGTCGACATCGAGGAGCGCATGTACGCCGCGGGCAAGATCCCCGGCTCGTTCTTCCGCCGTGAGGGCCGTGCGCCCGAGTCGGCGATCCTGACCTGCCGCCTGATCGACCGGCCGCTGCGGCCGTCGTTCCCGTCGGACTTCCGCAACGAGGTCCACATCGTGGGCACAGTGTTCGGTGCGGACCAGGTCAACCCCTACGACGTCCTGGCCATCAACGGCGCCTCCGCAGCGCTGATGATCTCGGACATCCCCTTCGGCGGCCCCATCGGCGCCGTCCGCCTGGCCTACAGCGCCACCGGCGAGTGGATCCCGCACCCCACCTACGAAGAGGGCGACGAGGCCTCGTTCGAGATCGTCGTGGCCGGCCGCAAGCTCGACAACGGTGACGTCGCCGTCATGATGGTCGAGGCCGGTGGCACCGAGGCGGCCTGGAACCTCTACGCGGAGGGCGCCCCGAAGGTGGACGAGGCCGCGCTGGCGAACGCCCTCAACGAGTCCAAGCGCTGGATCGCCGACGTCATCGACCTGCAGCAGCAGCTCGCGGATGCCGTCATCGCCCAGAAGGGCGAGCCGGGCGTCATGTCGTACGCACCGCAGGTCGACTACTCGGACGCGATCTACGCCGAGGTCAAGGACCTGGGCGGCGAGCGCGTCGCCGAGATCATGCAGATCGCCGACAAGGCCGAGCGCACCGCCGCCGAGGGCGCGCTGCGCGACGAGCTCGTCGGGCGCATCGTGCCGGGCCTGGTCGAGGCCGCCGTCGCGGCGGGCGAGCCGGCCGAGGAGGCGACGGCGCTCGCCACGAAGCACGTGAAGAGCGCCTTCCGCTCGCTGTCGAAGTCGACGGTGCGCTCCCGCATCGTCAGCGAGGGTGCCCGCATCGACGGTCGCGGCCTGCGCGACCTGCGCCCCATCTCCGCCGAGGTCGGCGTGATCCCGACGGCGCACGGCACCGGCCTGTTCCAGCGTGGCGAGACGCAGGTCCTGAACGTGGCCACGCTCGGCATGGCGAAGATGGACCAGATGATCGACGGCATCGACCCGGTCACCCGGAAGCGCTACCTGCACCACTACAACTTCCCGCCGTTCTCGACCGGCGAGCCGGGCTTCATGCGAGGCCCGAAGCGTCGTGAGATCGGCCACGGTGCGCTCGCCGAGCGTGCGCTGTTCCCGGTGGTGCCCTCGCTCGAGGAGTTCCCCTACACGATCCGCCTCGTCTCCGAGGTGCTCGCCTCGAACGGTTCGTCCTCGATGGCGTCGGGCTGCGGTTCGACCCTGTCGATGATGGACGCCGGCGTGCCGATCAAGGCGCCCGTCGCCGGCATCGCCATGGGCCTCATCCACGCAGACGGCGAGTACGTCACGCTCACCGACATCCTCGGTGCCGAGGACGCCTTCGGCGACATGGACTTCAAGGTGGCCGGCACGGCCGAGTTCGTGACCGCCCTGCAGCTGGACACCAAGATCGACGGCATCCCCGCCGACGTCCTGGCCGCAGCCCTCGAGCAGGCCAAGGAGGCCCGCCTGTCCATCCTCGAGATCATGGCCGGCGCCATCGCCGAGCCCCGTCCCGAGGTCGCCGAGACCGCACCGAAGATCATCAGCTTCGAGATCCCGATCGACAAGATCGGCGAGGTCATCGGCCCGAAGGGCAAGGTCATCAACGCCATCCAGGGCGAGACCGGGGCCAACATCAGCGTGGACGACGACGGCATGGTCGGCATCGTCGCCATCGCGGCGGTGGACGCCGGCGCGATGCAGGAGGCCGAGCGCCAGATCAAGCTCATCCTCGATCCGCCCACGGCCGAGGTCGGAGCGACCTACGAGGGTCGCGTGGTGAACATCACCAAGTTCGGTGCGTTCGTCAACATCCTCCCGGGGCGTGACGGCCTGCTGCACATCTCGAAGCTCGGTGGCGGCAAGCGCATCGATCGCGTCGAGGACGTCGTCGACCTCGGTGACGCCGTCACCGTCCGGGTCGACGACATCGATCCCAACGGCAAGATCTCGCTCGCGCTGGTGGGCGACGACGCCCCAAAAGCGAGTGAGGGCGGCGCCTCCGGTGCTGCCCGCTCCGACGGCGAGGGCGACGACGCCGGTGCGGCCTCGTCGGACCGCGTCGAGCTGAGCTTCTCGGAGTCGTTCGACGCCGAGCTGGCCGACACCTTCGGCGACCTCGGGCCCGCCCCGGTGCGTTCCGGCGGTGGTGGCGGCCGTGGCGGCTCGGCCGGCGGTGGTCGAGGTGGCAGCAGCGGTGGCCGCGGTGGCTCCCGCCGTCGCCGGTGACGTCGCTGCACCCGCTGCTCGCACCATGAGCGCGGCACCTTCGCAGCGGGCGGCGGTCATCCCG
>JAFAFZ010000498.1 GCA_023423215.1 Actinomycetes bacterium | reverse complement strand
CCCGTCGGTCCGGGCCGGGGCGGCTCGGGACGTGGAGGCTCCGGTGGCGGCGGGTCGGGACGTGGAGGCTCCGGGCGTGGCGGTTCGGGCCGCGGTGGGGGATCGCGGCACCCACGGGCCTCGACGGATCCGCGCGTCGCTCGCCGCCGCATCGTCGTCATCGCCGGGGTCCTCGCCGTCCTGGCGCTGCTCCCGCTCTGGAAGCTGGTCGGCGTGCAGCTGCGCGACGGGTCGGCCCTGGCCGCGCGCGGCGAGGACCAGCGCGTGCGCACGGTCACGATGCCCGCCCAGCGCGGCTCGATCCTGGACCGCAACGGCGTCGAGCTCGCCATCTCGCTGCCGCGCAAGCGTGTGGTCACCAACATGACGGTGCTGGCCGAGGAGGGCGTCGAGGACCGCGTCGACCTGGAGCAGTTCGCCGCGCGCCTGGCGCCGCTGCTGGGCGTGGACGAGGCGAAGCTGGCGACGATCCTGGTCGAGGCGAAGCCCGACGACCCCTGGGTCCGCCTCGCCGAGACGGTCGACGTCGAGCAGGCGGCGAAGGCCGTGGACGCGGTCGAGCGCTCCGGCATCCACGGAGCGATCACGCTCGAGGACTCGACCGAGCGCGTGCACCCCGCGGGGGACTCGGCGCTGCGCGTCATCGGCACGCTCGGTCCCGACGGCCCCGGCGACCTGGCCGGGGTCGAGAAGGAGTACGACGACGTCCTGGACGGTCGCGACGGCCGCAAGGTGCTCGAGCTGGGCACCTCGGGCGAGACGATCACCGGCGCCGAGCACCTCGTCGAGGAGCCGGTCCCGGGCGCCGCGGTGCAGCTGACGCTCGATCGCACGCTGCAGCACGAGGTCGAGCGCATCCTGGCCGACGGCTCCGCCAACGCGGGCGCCCAGCGCGGCATCGCCATCGTCGGCCGTCCGAGCAGCGGCGAGATGCTCGCCATCGCCTCGGTCGAGCGCGACAGCGAGAGCGGCGAGATGGTGCTCTCGAGCGGACCGCTCGCCTTCTCGAACGCCTACCAGGCCGGCTCGGTCTTCAAGCTGGTCACCGTCGCCGCCGCGGTCGAGGCGGGCCTGGTCTCGTCGGACACCAGCTTCGAGGTGCCCTGGCGGCTGCAGGTCGACGACAAGCTCTTCAGCGATCACGAAGAGCACCCGACCGAGCCGATGACCGTCACCGAGATCCTGGCCGAGTCCTCGAACGTCGGCACGATCAAGGTGGCCCAGCAGGTCGGCAAGGACGGCCTGCACGACGCGCTCGAGCGGTTCGGCTTCGGACGGTCGACCGCCTCCGGTCACCCCGCAGAGTCCTCGGGCATCCTGCCCAAGGCCGAGGACTGGACGAACCCCGACCTGGCGGCTTCCGCCATCGGCACGCACCAGGCCGCGACCGCGGTGCAGCTGTGGTCGGCCTACAACGTGATCGCCAACGACGGCACCTACGTCCAGCCGCGCCTCGTGGACTCGATCATCGCCGCGGACGGCACGCGCACGTCGCCCGAGGTGCAGCCCCCACGGCAGGTCATCTCGGCCTCGACGGCGTCGCAGGTCAGCCAGATGCTCCAGGCGGTGGTCACCGAGGGCACCGGCCAGCAGTGGCGCCTGCCCGGCTACTCGGTCGCCGCCAAGACCGGCACGTCCCGCATGGCCGCGGACGGCAAGTTCGACGCGAGCGACGGCTACCGATGGGCCGACGGCCAGTACCACTACCTGGCCGCGTTCACCGGCTTCCTGCCGGCCGACCGCCCCCAGGTTTCGATCACGGTCATCCTGGACGACATCACCACCGGCCTGACCGGCAGCACCGCGGCCGGTCCGATCTTCTCCGACCTCGCCCGCCTGTCGATCCGGGAGCTGGGCATCGCGCCGTCCTCGACCGACGACACGCTCGAGGACACGGCCCTGACCCCGGGCGCGACCCAGGACGACCACGGCAAGGTGCGCGCCGCGCCGGCGACGGGCACCGTCGAGGCGGCCACCGAGCGGCCGAGCGGCAGCGGCACCAACACCTCCACCAGCTCGGCCGGCACCCGCTCGGCTGGCGGCAGCGGCACCACGACCACGAGCACGACCAGCACCACGGTCGCGACCGGCACGACCTCGGCGTCGACCACGCGGAACGGCTCCACCCGCAGCGCCACCTCGACGGGGACGGGTGGATGACGACGCTGGGCGAGATCGCCGCGCGCCTGGGCGTGCAACAGACGACGGGGGACGGGAGCGAGGTCGTCGTCGACGTCACCCACGACTCCCGGCAGGTCGCGCCCGGCTGGCTCTTCTGCTGCGTCACGGGCGGCACCCTCGACGGCCATCGCTTCGCTCCGGACGCCGTCCGTGCCGGCGCCGTCGGCCTGGTCTGCGAGCACCAGCTGACCCTCGACGTGCCCCAGCTCGTCGTCGCCGACACCCGGGCCGCGATGGCGCCCGCCGCCGCGGCGGTGCACGGCGATCCCTCGCAGCACCTCGGCGTCGTCGGCGTCACGGGGACGAACGGCAAGACGACCGTCGTGTCGATGGTCGCCGCCGTGCTCGGCACGGCCGGTCGACGCGCCCGCGCCATAGGCACCCTGACCGGCGAGCGGACCACGCCCGAGTCGACCGACCTGCAGCGCCTGCTGGCCGAGCTGCGCGTCGACGGCGTCGCCGAGGTCGCGATGGAGGTGTCGTCCCACGCGCTCGTGCTGCACCGCGTCGACGACGTCGCGTTCGACGTGGCCGTCTTCACCAACCTCGGGGTCGACCACCTGGACTTCCACGGCACGCCCGAGGCCTACTTCGCGGCGAAGGCCCGCCTGTTCGAGCCCGGGCGCACCCGCGTCGGCGTCGTGAACCTGGACGACGTGCACGGCCGCCTGCTGGCCGACGTCAGCGAGTTCCCGGTCGTGGGGGTGTCGATCGACGACGCGCACGACCTGGTGACGGGTCCGGACGGTTCGACGTTCGTCTGGCGCGACACGCCGGTGCACCTACCGATGCCCGGGCGTCACAACGTGCTCAACGCCCTGCTGGCCGGCGAGGCCCTGCTCCAGCGCGGCCTGACCCCGGAGCAGGTCGCCCAGGGGCTGGCCACGCTGCCCGCCGTGGCGGGCCGGTTCGAGGCCTTCCCGCTGCCGGTCGCGGGTGGACAGGCGACCGTCGTCGTGGACTACGCGCACACCCCGGACGCCCTCGAGCAGGCCCTCGGCGCCGCCCGGGGGATCACCGCCCCCGGAGCTCGGCTGACCGTCGTGTTCGGCTGCGGAGGTGACCGCGACCGCGGCAAGCGACCCATGATGGGGGCCGTGGCCGCCCGACTCGCCGACAGGACCATCGTGACGACCGACAACCCCCGTTCCGAGGACCCTGCACGGATCATCGACGAGATCCGCGAGGGGCTCGAGGACCGCACCGAGCGCATCGACGATCGTCGCGAGGCGATCCTGCGCGCGGTGCACGCGGCGGCTGCGGGCGACGTCGTCCTGGTCGCCGGCAAGGGCCACGAGCAGGGCCAGGTGTTCGCGGACCACACCGAGCCGTTCGACGACCGCGTCGTCGTGCGTGAGGCGATCGCCGCCGAGGGCGCCGCGTGATCCGCCTCCTGCTCGCCGCCGGCATCGCCACGGTCGTCTCGGTCGTCGGGACGAAGCTGCTGATCTTCTGGCTGACCAGCCGCCGCATCGGGCAGCCGATCCACGAGGACGTGCCCGAGGGCCACCTGGTCAAGGCCGGCACGCCCACGATGGGTGGCATCGCCATCGTCGTCGGCGCGCTCGTCGGCTACCTGGTGTCCAACCTCTACGACGGCGTCTTCACCTGGACCGGCATCGCCGCCATGGCCGCGATCGCCGGCGCCGGGTTCGTCGGGTTCCTCGACGACTGGATCAAGGTCTCGAACGAGCGCAACCTCGGCTTGAACAAGCGCGCCAAGACCATCGGCCTGCTCCTCGTCGCGATCGGCTTCACGCTGCTGATGCTGTGGAAGACGAACGTCCACACCACGATCAGCTTCACGCAGTGGAACGACCTGGGTTGGAACATCGGCGAGGTCGGCTGGGCCGTGTGGGCGATCCTGCTGATCTCGGGCTCCACGAACGCCGTCAACCTGACCGACGGCCTCGACGGGCTCGCCGCCGGCTCGGCGGGCATCGTCTTCGCCGGCTACCTGATCATCGGCTACTGGATCTTCCGCTACTCCGGGCTCTACGAGATCAACGTCGGCCTGGACCTCGCGGTCGTGGCGGCGGCGATGATGGGGGCGTGCGCCGGCTTCCTGTGGTGGAACGCCGCGCCCGCGCAGATCTTCATGGGCGACACCGGCTCGCTCGCCATCGGCATGGCGCTCGCCGCGCTGGCGCTCAGCTCGTCGACGGCGCTGCTGCTGCCCATCCTCGGCCTGCTGTTCGTGGTCGAGACGGTCTCGGTGATCCTGCAGGTCGCCAGCTACCGCACGACCGGCCGCCGCATCTTCCGGATGGCGCCGATCCACCACCACTTCGAGCTGATGGGCTGGCCCGAGACCACGGTCATCATCCGGCTCTGGATGCTGACCGCGGGCTGCACGGCCCTCGGCCTGGGGCTCTTCTACCGGGAGTTCATCCGCCTCGGAGGTCTGGGGTGAGCACGACCACCCGTCGCGGCACGACCCGTCCCGCC
>JAFAFZ010000482.1 GCA_023423215.1 Actinomycetes bacterium | reverse complement strand
TGGCGCTGCAGTCGGGGCAGACGTGGAGGAAGGCGTCGTCGCGACGGAACCCGCGCTTGTTGAGCTTGTACTCGATCGTGTCGAGCTCGTTCTGCGTCAACGGCGGCATCTGGCGAGGGTACCCGAGGCGCGATCCGGATAGTACGGTTGGGGCCGTGGACCCGGCGCTCGAACGGCTCGCGCAGCTGCTGCGAGGAAAGCGGATCGCGGTGCTCACGGGCGCGGGATGCTCGACCGAGTCGGGGATCCCGGACTACCGCGGGCCCGAGACGCCGCCCCGGAAGCGGCCGCCGATCCAGCACCGCGAGTTCGTCGATCGGCCGGAGCACCGGCGGCGGTACTGGGCGCGCTCGATGCTCGGGTGGCCGCTGATCGCGAACGCGCAGCCGAACGAGGCGCACCACGCGCTCGCGGCGCTCGAGGAGGCCGGCGTGGTCGCGGGGCTGATCCCGCAGAACGTCGATGGGCTGCACGGGGCCGCGGGGAGCCGGCAGGTCGTCGAGCTGCACGGGGCGCTCGCCCGGGTGCGGTGCCTGACGTGCGGCGCGGCGAGCACGCGCGACGAGCTCCAGACCCGGCTCGTCGCCGCGAACCCGGGGTGGCTCGACCGCGCGGCGGCGGTGACGATCGCGCCCGATGGCGATGCCGAGCTGTCGGACGAGCTGCTCGCGTCGTTCGAGGTCGTCGCGTGCGAGGGATGCGGCGGCGTGCTGATGCCCGACGTCGTGTTCTTCGGCGGCAGCGTCCCGAAGACCACGCTCGACGCGGCCTGGCAGACGTTCGAGCGAGGCGAGGCGCTGCTGGTGGTCGGATCGTCGCTGACCGTGTTCAGCGGGTACCGGTTCGTGCGTCGCGCCGCCGAGCGGCAGATCCCGGTCTGCATCCTCAACCGCGGGCCGACCCGAGGGGACGAGCACGCGATCGTCCGCGTCGATGCCCGCGCCGGGCACGCCTTGCCCGCGCTCGCCCGCGCCATCGGCTAGCTAGTCGAGCTGCGATCGCAAGGCGAGTAGCCATGGGGGAACAGTTGACCCCGGCGCCAAGTGCCTCGATCGCCGTGACAAGTTGTGCAACTCCGCGTGGCACCTGAATTGCTCACTGACGTGGGCAGCCATGCGCCAGACCGCCCTCGTCGCCGCCTCGCTCCTCTCGCTCACCGCCTTCGGCTGTGCCACGGACGAGGACTGCGATGGCGAGATGTGCCACTCGGACGACACCGCGTTGTTCGAGCAGGCGTACGAGGAGGCCCAGGAGGAGGGCAAGGCCGACGGCACCGACTGCTCGGGCGTCCGCGTCCCCGACCGCACTGGCTTCAACAAGCGCATCGCGCTGACCTTCGACGACGGCCCGAACCCGACGACGACGCCGCAGATCATGCAGATCCTGCGCAAGCACAACGCGCCGGCGGCGTTCTTCATCAACGGCTCGCGCGTCAGCAACGCCCAGACCCGGGCGATCGCGGCGGAGATCGCCGCCGACCCGCTGTTCATCCTCGCGAACCACAGCCACAGCCACCAGAACCTCGCGCAGCAGACCCCGGCGAACGTCGCCGCCCAGATCGACCGCACCGAGGCCGTCATCCGCGCCGCCGGCGAGATCCCGCGCTACTTCCGGTTCCCGTTCGGCAGCTCGACCTGCGCGACGATGCAGCAGGTCAAGGATCGCGGCCTGATCTCGACGGGCTGGCACATCGACAGCGCCGACTGGTGCTACGCGGCCGGCGGCGGCGTCTGCAAGAAGTCGACGTTCCAGTACGTCCCCGACGACATGCGCGACGACATGTCTAAGTACGTGATGTCTCAGGTCCGCGCGACCAACGGCGGCGTGATCCTGTTCCACGACATCCACCCGGCGACGGCGAACGCGCTCGACGCGATGCTGACCCAGCTCACGCAGGCCGGCTACACGTTCGTCCGCCTCGACGACACGGCGGCGTTCCCCCGCCTCAACGGCGTCCCGGCCGCCCCGCAGAAGTTCATCGGCGACCGCTGCACCAAGAACTCCGACTGCGCGTTCACCGCCGGAGGCCAGGCCGGCCGCTGCCACCCCGCCGGCTTCTGCACCACGTCCTGCCAGGGCTCCTGCCCCGACCTCGCCGGCCGCGCCCCCACGTTCTGCATCGCCGACACCGCGGGCACCTCCCCCGGTATCTGCGTGTCGAAGCCGGCCACCCAGAACAACCTCTGCGCTGCCCTCCCCGGCACCGTGAGGACCGAGCGCGACCGCTTCCTCGGGATGTCGACGGCCGCCCCCGCCCGCTCGCAGGTCTGCGCCCCGCGCTGAATCCGACCAGCCCGAGCCCGAGCCCGAGCTTGTCTTCTCTCCGCCTGGTTCCCTCGCGTCATGCCTCGAGGGACCACTAGGTTCCCAGCGGCAGGAGCCCAGAACAGGAACCACATGTGCGATCCAGCGGGCTCGGGCTCGGGCTCGGGCTCGGGCTCGGGCTCGAAGAGGGTTATCTTCTTCCCATGAGCGACCTCGCCCAGCGCTTCGCCGACGCCCAGGC
>JAFAFZ010000383.1 GCA_023423215.1 Actinomycetes bacterium | reverse complement strand
GAGCAGGTCCGCCGGGACTACGACGCCACGCTGGCCGAGGCACGCGCCGAGGCCAACCGCATCGTCGAGGCCGCCCGTGCGGCGTCCGAGGCGCAGCGCGCCGAGGCGGTGCGCGAGGCAGAGGCCGAGGTCGCCGAGCAGCGGCAGGCCGCCATCGCGGAGCTCGACACCGCCCGTGCGGCAGCGCTGGGCCAGATCCGTGAGGACGTGGCGCAGCTCGCCGTGTCCGCAGCCTCGAAGGTCGTGCAGACCGACCTCGACGTCGCCGCCAACCGCGGCACCGTCGACGAGTACGTGAACCAGGCCAGCGGGAACCGCTGAGCAGGGCTGGAGAACAGATGTTGAGCGTCATCACCACCATCGCCACCGCCCTCTCCGAGGACGTCGACGTCGCAGCGGAAGAGGCCGGCAACGCCTTCTGGCTGCCACACGACATCAACGAGGTCATCTGGGGCACCCTGGCCTTCCTCGTCGTCGCCGTGCTGCTGGTCAAGTTCGGCCGCAAGCCGATCGCGGACTTCTTCTCGGGTCGCATCGCCGGCATCCAGGCCAACCTCGACGCCGCCGAGCAGGCACGCACGGCCGCCGAGGCCGAGCGCGACCGCATCAAGGCGGCGCTGGCCGACTCGGACTCCGAGGCGGCCCGCATCATCGAAGAGGCCCGTGCCAGCGCCGACCAGGTCAACGCCGACTCCGGTGCCCGCGCCGCACGAGAGGCCGACCGGGTGCGCGAGCGCGCCGCGGCCGACCTCGTCAGCACCCGCAACCAGGCTGAGTCCGACCTGGCCGGGGAGCTGTCCCGTCTGTCGCTCGGTGCTGCCGAGCGAGTGGTCGAGACCTCGCTGGACGACGCGGCGCAGCAGCGCCTCATCAGCCAGTACATCAGCCAGGTCGGCTCGCAGAACTGACCGACGGGTGGCCCGCCACCCGACCCAGCCCACCGTCGAACCGAGAACAGAGCGAACGACAAGATGAGCGACAACCGCATCACCGCTTACGCCGATGCCGCCTTCGGGATCGCCCTCGCCGAGGGCAACCTGTCCGAGGTCGAGGACGAGCTCTTCCGTCTGGGCCGCGTCCTGCAGTCCAGCGACGAGCTGCGCGCCACGCTGACCGACCAGCACCTGCCGGTGTCGCGTCGCCAGCAGATCATCGAGGACCTGCTCGAGGGCAAGGCGACCGCGACCACCATCGCCATCGTGTCGATGATCGTGGGCACGGGCCGAGCGACCGACCTGCCGAAGATCGCGGAGGAGCTGGTCCAGCGCTCCGCCCGCAGCACCGGTCAGGCCGTGGCCGAGGTCCGCTCCGCCGTGGCGCTCACCGACGCGCAGATCGCCGAGCTCACCGCGGCCCTGGCGGCCCGCACGAACCTCGACATCACGGTCAAGAACATCGTGGACCCGTCGGTCATGGGCGGCATCGTCACCCAGATCGGCGACTCCGTCCTCGATGGCACCGTTCGCACCCGACTGAACCAGCTCCGCGACGCGTTCTGATCCGCCCGGACCAGCACGCACAGCGAACCCGTACGACGCCGCAGGAGATCACCCGACATGGCAGAGCTCACCATCAACACCGCCGACATCAGTGCGGCGATCCGCAAGAACCTCGAGGGCTTCACCCCTGACGTCGCGCTGACCCAGGTCGGCCGCGTGGTCGAGGTCGGCGACGGCATCGCCCGCGTGTCGGGCCTGCCCGACGCCGCCGTGAACGAGCTGCTCGAGTTCGAGTCCGGCGTGCTCGGCCTGGCCCTGAACCTCGACGAGGAGTCGATCGGTGCCGTGGTGCTCGGCGAGGTCGACTCGATCGAGGAGGGCCAGTCGGTCAAGGCCACCGGCAACATCCTCTCGGTGCCGGTCGGTGACGGCGTGCTCGGCCGCGCGGTGAACACCCTGGGCGAGCCGGTCGACGGCAAGGGCCCGCTGACCAACGTCCAGGATCGCCGCATGGAGATCCAGGCGCCCGGCATCATGGGCCGCCAGCCCGTGGGTGAGCCGATGCAGACCGGCATCAAGGCGATCGACTCGCTCATCCCCGTCGGTCGTGGCCAGCGAGAGCTCATCATCGGCGACCGCAAGACGGGCAAGACCACGGTCGCCATCGACACGATCCTGAACCAGCGTGGCCTCGGCGTGAAGTGCATCTACGTCGCCATCGGCCAGAAGGCGTCGACGGTCGCCCAGACCGTGGCGACCCTCGCCGAGCGCGGTGCCCTCGAGTACACCGTCGTCGTGGTCGCTCCGGCGTCCGACCCGGCGCCGTTCAAGTACCTCGCCCCCAACGCCGGCTGCGCCATGGGCCAGCACTGGATGGAGAACGGCGAGCACGCCCTCATCGTGTACGACGACCTGTCCAAGCAGGCCGAGGCGTACCGCCAGGTGTCGCTGCTGCTGCGCCGGCCGCCGGGGCGTGAGGCCTACCCGGGCGACGTCTTCTACCTGCACTCCCGCCTGCTCGAGCGTGCGGCCAAGCTGTCCGACGCCAACGGCGCAGGTTCGCTGACGGCGCTGCCGGTCATCGAGACCAAGGCGGGTGACGTCTCGGCGTACATCCCCACCAACGTGATCTCGATCACCGACGGCCAGATCTTCCTCCAGGACGACCTGTTCAAGTCCGGTGTGCGTCCCGCCGTGGACGTCGGCATCTCGGTGTCCCGCGTGGGCTCCGCCGCCCAGGTCAAGGCCATGAAGACCGCGGTGGGCACGCTGAAGTCGGACCTCCAGCAGTTCCGTGAGCTCGAGGCCTTCGCCGCCTTCGGTTCCGACCTCGACGCCGTGTCGAAGGCCCAGCTCGAGCGTGGCTACCGCCTGACCGAGCTGCTGAAGCAGGGCATCAACTCGCCGATGTCGGTCGAGGAGCAGTGCGTCGTCATCTACGCCGGCACCCGCGGCTACCTCGACGACATCGACGTCTCGGACGTCGGCGCCTTCGAGGCCGGCCTGCTCGAGTGGTTCCGGGCGCGCCAGTCCGACCAGCTCGAGGCCATCCGCAACACCGGCAAGATCGCCGACGAGGACGCCTTCGAGGCCGCCATCAAGGCCTACGCCGAGCAGTTCGAGGGCACCGACGACGCCGGCACGCTCGCCGCCGCCGAGGCCCAGGCCGACGCCGAGTCCGCGGTCAAGACGGCTCCCGTCCACCTGCCCGAGCAGGAGTCCAGCCGGGGCGACGAGGCCTGATCCATGCCGGGCGCACAGGAACGAGTCCTCCGACGCCGCATCGCGAGCGTCCAGAACACGAAGAAGATCACGCGCGCCATGGAGCTGATCGCCGCCACGCGCGTGGTCAAGGCGCAGACGCGTGCGAACGAGGCTCGTCCGTACTCGGAGCGCATCACGCAGGTGATCCAGGACCTGGCCGCCGCTGGCGCCGAGGTCGACCACCCGCTGCTGCGGCCGGTCGAGCAGGTCTCGAAGATCGGCGTGGTGGTCCTCGCCGGCGACCGCGGCCTGGCGGGCGCCTACAACTCGACGGTCATCCGCAAGGCCGAGCGAGAGATCGAGGCCGCCCGCGCCGACGGCAAGGAGTTCGCCCTCGTCACCGTCGGTCGCAAGGCCGAGGCGCACTTCCGCTTCCGGCACTACCCGATCGAGGCCGCCTACTCGGGCTTCACCGACCGCCCGACCTACGACGAGGCCGTCGCCATCGCCGCCCGCGTGACCGACCTGTTCGTCAACCAGGGCTGCGACCGCATCGACCTCGTCTACACGCGGTTCATCTCGCTCGGTCAGCAGGAGGCGGTTGTGCGCCGGTTCCTGCCGCTCGAGAACGAGGACACCATCGCCGCCGCAGGCGACGCGGGTGCGACCGCCGGCTTCGAGTTCGAGCCCTCGGCCAACGCCGTGCTCGAGTCGCTCCTGCCGCGCTACGTCGAATCCCGGCTCTACGCCGCGCTGCTCGACGCCGCGGCCTCCGAGCTGGCCTCCCGTCAGCGTGCGATGAAGTCCGCGACGGACAACGCGCAGGACCTCATCATCAAGTACACGCGCCAGATGAACCAGGTTCGTCAGGACGCGATCACCACCGAGATCATGGAGATCATCAGTGGTGCCGAAGCGCTCGCCGAGGACAAGGGCGGTCCCGAGGACCTGCTGCTCGACCACCTCGACGCCAACCCGTTCCCAACGCACCTGGGCCCCCGGCCCTTGCACGTCACTCGACCCCAGGAGACATCATGACGGTCACCGAACCCCAGCTCGCCGACGGCCGCATCGTCGCCATCGCGGGACCGGTGGTGGACGTGGAGTTCCCGCCCTCCGGCCTGCCCGAGATCAACACGGCGCTCGAGTTCACGATCAGCGTCGGCGGCGAGGACACCCTCGTCACCGCCGAGGTCGCCCAGCAGATCGGCGACAGCCGCGTGCGCGCCATCGCCATGAAGCCGACCGACGGCCTGGTGCGCGGCACCAAGGTGCGCAACACCGGCCACGGCATCTCGGTGCCCGTCGGTGACGCCACGCTCGGCCACGTCTTCAACGTGCTCGGCAAGCCCCTCGACGTCGAGTCGATCGACGCGACCGACCACTGGGAGATCCACCGCCAGGCACCGGCGTTCGACACGCTCGAGCCCAAGGCGCAGATGTTCGCCACCGGCATCAAGGTCATCGACCTGCTCACCCCGTACCTCCAGGGCGGCAAGATCGGCCTGTTCGGCGGCGCCGGCGTGGGCAAGACGGTGCTCATCACCGAGATGATCAACCGCGTGGCCAGCCAGTTCGGTGGTGTGTCCGTGTTCGCCGGCGTGGGCGAGCGGACCCGTGAGGGCACCGACCTCTTCATCGAGATGGGCGAGACCGCACTCGCCGGCTCGGGCTCGGTGCTCGACAAGGCCGCGCTGGTCTTCGGCCAGATGGACGAGCCGCCGGGCGTGCGCCTGCGCGTGGCGCTGTCCGCCCTGACGATGGCGGAGTACTTCCGCGACGTGCAGGGCCAGGACGTGCTGCTCTTCATCGACAACATCTTCCGCTTCACCCAGGCGGGCTCCGAGGTGTCGACCCTGCTGGGCCGCATGCCGGCGGCGGTGGGCTACCAGCCGACCCTCGCGGATGAGATGGGCGAGCTGCAGGAGCGCATCACCTCGACCGGCGGTCGCTCGATCACGTCGCTGCAGGCTGTGTACGTGCCGGCGGACGACTACACCGACCCGGCGCCGTTCACCGCCTTCACGCACTTCGACGGCACGACCGAGCTGAGCCGTGACATCGCCTCGCTGGGCATCTACCCGGCGGTTGACCCGCTGGCGTCGTCCTCGTCGATCCTCACGCCCGAGGTCGTCGGCGAGCGCCACTACGCCGTCGCACGTCGTGTCCAGGAGATGCTCCAGCGCTACAAGGAGCTCCAGGACATCATCGCCATCCTCGGCATCGACGAGCTCTCCGAAGAGGACCGCGTCACCGTGGACCGTGCCCGCAAGATCCAGAAGTTCCTCGCCCAGCCCATGTTCGTGGCCGAGGTCTTCACCGGTCTGCCCGGCATCTTCACCCCGGTCGAGGACACGGTCGAGTCGTTCGAGGCGCTCATCAACGGCGACCTGGACCACCTGCCCGAGCAGGCGTTCTTCAACGTCGGCGGCGCCGAGGACGCCATCCGCAAGGCGGCAGAGCTCGAGAAGTCGGTCTGATGGCCCTCGTCGTCGAGCTCGTCTCCCCGGAGCGCGTCGCCTACAC
>JAFAFZ010000358.1 GCA_023423215.1 Actinomycetes bacterium | reverse complement strand
CGGGTGCACCGCGGAACGACTCGAGGAGCGCCAGGTACGCGACCGCCTCGAGCAGGTTCGACTTGCCCATGCCGTTGGGGCCGAGCACGGCGCAGACGCCGGGGCTCAGCGGGACGTCGACGGCGTCGTAGGACCGGTAGTCCTTCAACCACAGGTGGCGGAGGTGCACGGTCGCCGGGAGGGCGTCAGGAGACGCGGACCGGCATGAGCAGGTAGAGGAAGTCCTCGCTGTCGATCGGGCGGAGCAGCGCCGGCTTCAGCGCGTCGACCGTCTCGAGCGAGACCTCGTCACCCGGGGTGACCTCGAGGCCGTCGACCAGGTACTCGGGGTTGAACGCGACGGTCAGCTCGTCGCCCGCGTAGCTGGCGTCGAGCTGCTCGGACGCCTCGCCCACGTCCAGGGTCACGGCGCGCAGCTCGAGCGAGTCGCTCGACATGGAGAGGCGCACCGGGCTGTTCTCGCGCGCCATGAGCCGCACGCGCCGCACGGCGTCGAGCAGCGCCTGGCGCTCGACGGTGAGGCGGTTCGGCTGCGAGGCGGGGATGAGGCCGCGGTAGTTGGGGAACTCGCCCTCGATGAGGCGGGTCGTCAGGTGCAGCGGGCCGACCTGGAACGACGCGTCGCGCTCGCCGAGCACCAGGGTGACCTGGGTGTCGTCGTGCAGGACCCGAGCGAGCTCGTTGAGCGCTCGTGAGGGCACCAGGACGGTCTGGCCCTCCTTCAGCGCGGCGGTGCCCGGGAGGTCGCGCACGGCCAGGCGGTAGGAGTCGGTCGAGACCATGCGCAGGCCCTGGCCCTCGGCGGCGAGCATGACGCCGGTCAGGATCGGACGCGACTCGTCGGTCGACGCGGCGCGCACGACCTGCTTCAGGCCCTCGGCCAGGTCCGCTGCGTCGAGCACGATGTGCTCGCCCTCGGGATCGACGAGGTTGGGGAACTCGTCCGCCGGGATGGCGTGCAGCTCGAAGTTGGAGCGGCCACCGCTGATGTGGGCCTTCTCGCCCTCGGCGTCGACGTCGATGGCGCCGCTCTCGAGCGAGCGCACGATGTCCAGCGCCAGCTTGGCCGGCAGGACCGCGACGCCGTCGCTGCTGCCCGACACCTGGACCTCGGTGGTGATGGTCAGGTCCAGATCGCTGCCGGTGAGGCGCAGACGATCTCCTGTGAGCTGCACCCGCAGACCGGACAGCACCGGAAGCGTCGCCCTGCTCGACGTGGCACGTTGCGCCGTGCCCAAGGCGTCGACGAGCACGTCGCGCTCACATCGGAACTTCACGGTGTCTCGCTTTCCCCACTACTGGTGCCGGTTTCGTTGTTCAACCAGTGGAAGTAGTAGTTGGGTCTGTGGATTGTGGGAAACCTAGCGCAGGCCAAGCGCAGCACGGTCGGGGCATCCACACCCCGTCGGGACCGTCCACCCGACACCGATGGAATTCCACGCGTGTCTGTGCAGGACCACCTCTGAGGGGCGCGTCGTCGCACAGCGCGATCCCGCTCCCATCGCGGTCGCGATCCACCTCCCAGGGCGCGTTCCGACCCGCCGGTCCACACGGTCATCCCCCGATCCGCCGCGTTCCACACCTGCGTCTCCTCCGGCGCCGTGCCGTCGGCCCAGCTACTCGCGGGCGAGGATCTGCTGGATGAGCAGGGTGACGTCGTCGTAGGTCTTGCGACGCTCCTGCATCAGGTTCGAGATCTTGTCGTAGGCGTGGATGACGGTGGTGTGGTCCCGACCGCCGAACTCCTTGCCGATCTGGGGGTACGACAGGTCGGTGAGCTCCCGGCACACGTACATGCCGACCTGACGGGCGTGCACCAGGTCGCGGGTGCGGCTCTTGCCGCGCAGCTGGTCGACGCCGAGCCCGAACATCGACGCGGTCTTCTCGATGATGAAGACCGCGGTGATCTGTCGGGGCTTCGTCGAGCTGATCGAGTCGGCCAGGATCTCGCCGGCGAGGCCGACGGTCAGCTCCGCGTCGTTCAGGGCGGCGTACGCGCTCACGCGGATGAGGGCGCCCTCGAGCTCACGGATGTTGTAGGTGATGTTCGTGGCGATGAACTCGAGCACGTCCGGCGGCACCCGCGTGCCCGACTGCTCGCCTTTCTTCTGCAGGATCGCCAGGCGTGTCTCGAAGTCGGGCGGCTGGATGTCGGTGATCAGGCCCATCTTGAACCGGCTGCGCAGGCGGTCCTCGAGGGTCGCGATGGCGTCCGGGGGCCGGTCCGAGGACAGCACGATCTGCCGCTGCGCCTCGTGCAGGGTGTTGAAGGTGTGGAAGAACTCCTCCTGGAGCTGCTCCTTGCCCTCCATGAACTGGATGTCGTCGACGAGCAGCACGTCGATTTCGCGGTAGCGCCGCTTGAAGTCCGGCTGGGAGTTCTTGCGGATGGCGTCGACGAACTCGTTGAGCAGCGTCTCGGTCGAGATGTAGCGCACCTTGAAGTGCGGGTAGTTCTCTCGCACGTACTGCGAGATCGCCTGCAGCAGGTGTGTCTTGCCCAGCCCGGCGTCGCCGTAGACGAACAGCGGGTTGTAGCTGCGTGCCGGCGTCTCGGCGACGGACAGCGCGGCAGCGTGCGCGAACCGGTTCGAGGGACCGATGACGAACGACTCGAAGGTGTAGCGCCGACTGCCCGCCGACCCCTGGGTGACCGTGCCCGAGTTGGACGGGGCCATCGAGGTGGACGTGCCGTTGGACGAGGTGGTGTAGCCGTCCTCGGTGCCGATCGGCTCGGAGCCGCTCGATCCCAGGAGCTCCGGCTCGTCCGGCTCGGGTCGTTCGTCGTCGATCTGCACCTCGATCACGAGCTGCAGCTCGGGGTGGCCGGCGTCCGCGAGCGCGGCCTCGACCAGGCCGAGGTAGCGCTGCTCGATGCGCTGGCGCACCAGCTGGCTCGGGACCGTCACGGTCAGCACGTCGTCGACGAGCGACAGCGGCAGCACGTCCTGGAAGGTCGAGCTCCACACCGTGTCGCTCACCTGTTGTGCCAGCAGGCTCGCCGTCGTGGCCCAGACCTGTGATCCCTCGGCTGGCACTGCGTCGTCCTCCTCCGAGCACGGACTCGAACTGCGTCGTCGGGGTGATGCTCCCACGTGCGACCGGGGTCCACGCAGCGATCCACAGGTGCGTCCACATCTGTGGACAACCCGGGCGGTGATCTGGTGAACCTGCGAACGTACTCACCGGTCCCACCCCACGCAAGTGACCGGTGTGACGTGCGTCTCACCCGCACGGACCGGCGCGCACGGGCAGATCGGCGCAACCGGGCGGTGGTTGGCGGCGACCGGAGCCAGACCGTAACCTCGCGTGGTCCGGGTCGTTCCCGGGGCACTCCTTCGCGTCCGCAGCTCGCGGCGCGACACCGTCGGCGTCCGGTGCTTCGACAGGCGCTGCCCCAGCTGCTGCGTCCTCCCCCGGGTGGACCGGCCGTCCCGTCCGAACGGATACCGCCCGTTCCCGTTGCTTGGAGTTCCAGTGAAGCGTACGTACCAGCCCAACGAACGACGTCGTGCGAAGAAGCACGGCTTCCGTCACCGCATGTCCGACCGTGCCGGTCAGGCCATCGTGAAGGCTCGCCGCCGCAAGGGCCGTCACCGTCTGTCTGCTTGATCGATCGGATCCGCGAGCGTGCCGTCTTCCGGACCTTCGGACAGGACGCAGCTCGTGCGCGCAGCGGTCCGCTCACCGTGGTGCGGGCCGCGGCACCCGCTCGTGACCGGCCGGCGGTCGCCTACGCGATCTCCCGCAAGGTCGGCGGCGCCGTCGTGCGCAACCGACTCCGTCGCCAGCTGCGTGTCGCAGCGCTCGAGCTGCAGGCCGACGGATGCTTCGCGCCCCGAGCGCACCTGGTCGTCGTGCGACCCGAGGCGGTCGGCTCGTCACTGGCGACGCTGCGACGCCGATTGGGCGAGGCACTCGACCGGCTCGGGCCCGTCGACGAGGACCGATCCAGCGACATGGATCGATCTGAGCGATCGCGCTAACCTGATCGATCTGGGCGAGCGATGACGTCACCGTCCGTCGTCCCGTCGATCGACTCCGGCGCAGGCCCGACCCGCAACGTCAAGGTGCGGTGGACGTCGAGAGCCCTGGTCACCCCGATCCGCTGGTACCAGTACGCACGGGCGGGCCGACCCTCGCCCTGCCGCTACACCCCGTCCTGCTCGACCTACGCGGTCGAGGCGCTGCAGACGCATGGCGCGCTGCGAGGATCCTGGCTGGCGGTGCGCCGGCTCTCACGGTGCCAGCCGTGGGGAGGCCACGGCTACGACCCCGTGCCACCGGCCCGACACGCCCACGACGGCCACGACCACCTCGACCCCGACCGGGTGGCTGATGCCCAGCACCCCGGTACCGACCACGCCCCCGACGACCACGCCCCCAACGACAAGGTCCGCTGATGTTCGAACAGTTCTTCGATGCACTCGCATCCGTCCTGAACTTCTTCTACGTCCTGGTGCCCGAAGGCCTGCGTGAGACCTTCGGCTACGGCTTCGCGATCATGGGGCTCACCGTCCTCGTGATGGCGCTCATCACGCCGCTCACGGTGAAGAGCACGCGCTCGATGCTCCAGATGCAGCGCATGCAGCCGGAGATGAAGCGCATCCAGGAGAAGTACAAGGACGACCGCGAGAAGCTGAACGCCGAGCTGATGGCGTTCTACCGCGAGAACCAGATCAACCCGCTCGGCGGCTGCCTGCCGATGATCGCCCAGATGCCGGTCTTCATCATCATGTACCAGCTGATCCGCGGCCTGACCGTCCGGGACGGCGGCCTCGGGTCGGGGACCGGGCAGATCCTCGCGCAGGTGCACCTGAACGAGCCGACGACGCCGTGGATCTTCACGGACCAGATGTTCCACCCGAACCACCTGAACCCGTCGACGGCGCTCTACCAGGCGCTCTCGAGCACCTCGAAGATGAACTTCCTGGGCATGGACCTCTCGCTGTCGGCGAGCCAGGCGCTCAGGCTCGGCCTGCTGATCTCGATCCCCTACTTCGGTCTGCTGCTGGTGATGCTGCTGACCGGCCTGTACCAGAACCGTCAGCTGCAGGCCCGGAACACGGGGAACGTGAACCCGCAGCAGCAGATGATCATGAAGTTCATGCCGTTCTTCCTGCCGATCTTCTCCTTCGGCTTCCCCGCCGGCATGGCCCTCTACTGGTGCACCCAGAACCTGTGCCGCATCGGCACCAACGCCTACATCACGCGCTCCATCTACCGGAAGGAGCACGCCAACGACCCGATCGAGACGACGGCGAAGGAATCCGCGAAGGGCGGCTCCAGCAAGGGGTCCGGCCGCACGACGGAGCTCGCCGCCAAGAACGGCAAGGGCGGCAGCGGCAAGGACGGGGCGTCGAACGGCGCCAAGAAGAACGGCTCGTCCCCGAAGGGTTCGTCCTCCAAGGGCGGCTCCTCGACGAAGGACGCGTCGACGGACCGGCAGCCGGGCAAGAGCGCCCGCAGCCAGGCCGTGCACAAGAAGCAGGCAGAGAAGGACCCGGCGGACGGAACCACGTCGGGCGCACCGGAGCGATCGTCGGGCACCCGGCGACGGTCCGGTGAGTCGCGCCGCGGTTCCCAGAGGAAGAACTGAGGTCCTGATGGAGTGGGTCGAGACGACCGGGAAGACGGTCGACGAGGCGAAGGAGCTGGCGCTGGACCAGCTCGGTGTGGACGAGAACGAGGCGGAGTTCGAGCTGCTCGAGGAGCCGAAGACCGGCCTCTTCGGTCGCACACGCGGTGCAGCCCGGGTACGTGCACGGATCCTGCCGCGTGCCCCGCGCGCGAAGACCGAGCGGCGGCGTCGCCCCAAGAAGGAGGGTGGCGGCGGTGACGGCCGGGCCCGTGGTGGTGAGAGCCGCGGTGGTGAGACCCGTGGCCGCAGCAGCGACGAGACCTCGGCGGCGCCGGCGGTGAACGGCTCGGATGCCGAGACCACGCCCACGCCGGACGAGGGCGTGTCCGGCGGCGGTCGCAGCCGCCGTCGTGGCGGCGGTGGCGGCGAGTCCGGTTCCTCGGACCGCACCCAGGATCGGCAGCAGGACAGGAACGCAGACAGGAACAAGGAACCCATGGACCAGGCAGAGCAGATCACAGTGTTGGAGGAGTTCCTGACCGGCCTCGCCGCCGGCTTCGGCCTGAGCGTGACGCCGACCTCCACGTTCGATGAGGACGACCTGCGGGTGGACCTCGCCGGTGAGGGCCTGGGACTGCTCGTTGGTCCCCGGCTGGCGACGCTCGATGCCATCCAGGAGATCGCCCGCAACACGCTGCAGCGCCAGGCGGCCGGCCGCGAGTACGCCCGCGTGATCGTCGACGTCGAGGGGATCCGAGAGCGTCGTCGTGCGGCGCTGACCGAGTTCGTCACCTCTGCCGCCGACCGTGTGCGTGACGAGGACACCGAGGTCGTGTTCGAGGTCATGTCCAGCGCAGACCGCAAGCAGGTGCACGACGTGGCCGGCGACCTGGATGGCGTCGTGTCCGCGTCCGAGGGCGAGGATCCGCGCCGGCGGGTCGTGCTGCGTCGGTCCTGTCCCGGCCCGGGGCCCACCCGGTTCGCCCCCCCCATCCCCAGCG
>JAFAFZ010000337.1 GCA_023423215.1 Actinomycetes bacterium | reverse complement strand
AGGTGCTCCAGGCGCACGACCACGCCGCCCGCGGCATCGGCCGCTACACGCTCGAGCTGGCACGCGCGGTCGAGGCGCTGGACCCCACGCTCGTGCGCGCCTTCGTGGCCGACCCCGGCCTGCCGATGCACGCGCAGCTGCAGCAGCTGGTGGGCACCGGCAAGGTGCTCCGGGGCGACCACCCGTCGCTCGTCGAGGTGCCGCCCAAGGTCGTGCACGTCTCGAGCCCGTTCGTCGAGGGGCCGACCGAGCTGGACGTCCTGCCGCCGTGGGCGCGTGGTGCCGACACGCGGGTCGTGGCGACGGTCTACGACCTCATCCCCGCACGCTTCCCCGAGGTGTACCTGCAGGACGAGGCGACCCGTCGCAGGCATCGGACCCGGGCGCGGTTCCTGGCCACCTGCGACCGGCTGCTGTCGATCTCGGCGGCGACGACCGCGGACCTGGTGGAGCTGCTCGGCATCGAGCCCGAGCGCATCGTCACGGTGCACGGCGCCGCCGGGCCGCAGTTCGTGCCCCCGGACCGCTCCCGGCACGACCAGCTCACCTTCCTGGCGGCGACGCTGCGCCTCGAGCACCTGGGCGACCTGGACGGCTACGTCCTGTGTCCGAGCGGCGCCGAGTGGCGCAAGAACCTGGACCGTCTGCTGCAGGCCTGGGCGCGCGTCGAGCCGACCATGCGACGCCGTCGACCGCTGGTCGTGCAGTGCCACCTCTTCCCGGACTCCCGCGCGCACCTGCAGCAGCGCGCGGCAGAGCTCGGCATCGCCGACGACCTCGTGCTGACCGGCGCGGTGGGCGACGAGACGCTGGTCCACCTGATGCAGACCGCGGACCTGGTGGTGTTCCCCTCGGTCTACGAGGGGCTCGGCCTGCCGATCCTCGAGGCGCGAGCGTGCGGTGCCGCCGTCGTGTGCGGCGACAACTCCTCGCTGCGCGAGCTCGTGGACGACCCCGCGGCGCGCTTCGACGCCGAGGACGTGGAGGACATCGCCCGGGTGGTGTCCCGGTTCCTGGCCGATCCCGCGGCGCGCCACGAGCTCGCCGCCACGCCGGTCGACGGCCGGTACTCCTGGCCGGTCGTGGCCGATGCGACGGTCGGCGTCTACCGGCAGCTCGCCGCCACCCCGGACCGTGTCGCCGCGGCGGCCGCCCGCCGGGTGCGGCCCCGACTGGCCGTCGCGTCCCCGGTCCCGCCGCAGCTCTCCGGTCCCTCGACCTACATGGCCCGGTTCCTCGAGCACCTGCCCGAGCTGTGCGACCTGACGCTGTTCACGTCGATCCCGCCCGACCGGGCCGAGGTGCCGGCCGGCGTGCACATCGAGCCGCTGGACGCGCTGCCGCTCGTCGAGGCGAGCGAGGGCCCCTTCGACGAGGTCCTGTACTTCATCGGGAACAGCGCGTTCCACCTGCGCGAGCTCGAGATGCTGCGCCGGCGGCCCGGTGTCGTGTTCCTGCACGACGCCCGGCTCACGATCCTGTACGCCGACATGTTCCGGGAGCGCCCCGACCTGCTGCCCGAGACCTTCGGCGGCGCGCTGCACCGCATGTACCCCGGGCGCTACCCGGCGTCGATGGGCGGCGCCCAGTTCCTGCCGATGGACGAGGAGGCCTCGCACGGCATCCTGATGATCGCGGACGTGGCCGCGGCGGCGACCCGTCTCTTCGTGCACTCCGAGCACGCGGCGGACCTGATCGAGCTCGACTGCGCCCGCCGCCCCGAGGTGCTCTTCCCGATCCCCTGCCCGGAGCCGACGGCACCCGAGGTGGGCGTCGGCCTCGGCGCCGACGGGGGAGCGCTGCCGACGGTGGCCTCGTTCGGGTTCGTCAGCCCGGCGAAGTGCAGCGAGGTCGTCCTGGCGGCGATGTCCGACCTGCCCGGCGTCCAACTGGGGCTGGTCGGCCACAGCGGCGACGAGTACCTCTCGGACCTGCGCCTGGAGGCGGCGCGGCTGGGCATGGCCGAGCGCGTCGACGTGACCGGCAAGGTCGACGAGGCGACCTATTCCGCCTGGATGGCGCGCACGACCGTCGCGGTGCAGCTGCGCCTCGCCAGCAACGGCGAGTCGTCGGCATCGGTCGCCGAGACGCTGGCGGCCGGCATCCCGACCGTCGTCACCGACCTGGGAACCTTCTCGGAGAACCCCGACGACGTGGTCGTCAAGGTGCCCGCCGGCATCGGCGGCGCGGCGCTCGCCCGGGTCCTGGCCGAGCTCCTGGCCGACGAGCCACGGCGCCGGGCGCTGTCCGAGGCGGGGCGACGCTACGCGGCGCGCCACAGCTTCGCGGTCGCGTCACGCCAGCTCGTCGAGGCGCTCGTCGGAGGGGTGACGCCCGTCGGCCAGGTAGGGAACGGCGCCGGCAGCTGGTAGAAACATCGCCCATGAAGGGACTCATCCTCTCCGGCGGGGCCGGGACCCGGCTGCGTCCCATCACGCACACGAGCGCCAAGCAGCTCGTGCCCGTGGCGAACAAGCCGATCCTGTTCTACGGCATCGAGGACATGGCAGAGGCCGGCATCACCGAGGTCGGCATCATCGTCGGCGAGACGGCGGACGAGATCCGCGCCGCGGTCGGCGACGGGTCGCGGTGGGGGATCGACGTCACCTACATCCCCCAGGACGCCCCCGAGGGGCTCGCCCACTGCGTGCTCATCGCGCAGGACTTCCTGGGTGACGACGACTTCGTGATGTACCTCGGCGACAACCTGCTGCGGCAGGGCATCGCCGAGTTCGTCGAGGCGTTCGAGCAGGACCGCGCCGCGGCCGCCGAGCTGCGCCTCGACGGCGACCAGCAGGCCCCGTCCGCGCAGATCCTGCTGACGCGGGTGCACGACCCCGAGCGCTTCGGCGTCGCCGAGCTCGATGCCGCCGGCCACGTCGTGCGCCTCGTCGAGAAGCCGAAGGACCCGCCCTCGGACCTGGCGCTCGTCGGCGTGTACCTCTTCGACCGCTCGATCCACGAGGCGGTCCGCACGATCGACCCGTCGCCCCGCGGCGAGCTCGAGATCACCGACGCCATCCAGTGGCTGATCGACCACGGGCACAAGGTGCGCCACGAGGTCCTCGAGGGCTGGTGGAAGGACACCGGCAAGCTCGAGCCGCTGCTCGAGGGCAACCGCCTGGTGCTCGAGACGATCGAGCCCTCGGTCGAGGGCACCGTCGACGAGACCTCGCGGCTCGAGGGTCGCGTCGTCATCCAGGCCGGCGCCGAGATCATCAACTCGCACATCCGCGGCCCGGCCGTCATCGGCGAGCGCACGCGCATCGTCGACAGCTACATCGGCCCCTACACCTCGGTGTACTACGACTGCGAGATCCGCGGCACCGAGCTCGAGCACTCGATCATCCTCGAGGAGTCCAAGATCCTCGACCTGCCGCGTGTGACCGACTCGCTCGTCGGCAAGCAGGTCGTCGCCCGTCGCAGCGACGCCCGCCCGTCCGCCATCCGGCTCATGCTGGGTGACCACTCCCGCGTCGAGGTCATCTGATGCCAGACATCGTCCCCTCCGAGGTGATCGACGGCGTGTACGTCGTCACGCCCACGCTCCACGGCGACGAGCGCGGCTTCTTCGTCGAGACCTACCGCCGCGAGTGGTTCCCGAAGGGCCGGGAGATGATCCAGGGCAACCGCGGCGACCGAGTCGCCGGCTGCCTGGTGGGACTGCACTACCACCTCCACCAGTCCGACTACTGGTACGTGCCCCGCGGCCACGCCCGCGTGGTGCTGCACGACCTGCGCACCGGGAGCGCCACCGACGGCGCCACCCTCGAGCTGGACCTCGGAGAGGTCGACGGCGGTCCGAACAACCACCTGGGCGTGTACATCCCGCCGGGGGTCGCCCACGGCTTCGCGTCGCTCACCGACATGACGATCACGTACCTCGTCGACGGCTACTACAACCCGGCGGACGAGCTCGGCGTGGCGTGGGACGACCCGGCCATCGGCGCCGACTGGGGCGTGACCGACCCGATCCTGTCCGCCCGGGACCAGGCGAACCCGCTGCGCTCCGAGCTCGAGCCGCAGTGGCAGCCGCACGTCGCGCTCCGCACCTGACGACGCACCAGAGAGGGCCCATGCGACTCTTCGTGACCGGCGGAGCCGGCTTCATCGGATCCAACTACGTGCACCACGTCCTGGCGACGACCGAGGACGAGGTCACCGTGTACGACGCGCTGACCTACGCCGGCAACCGCGAGAACCTGGCCGACCTCGAGGACGATCCGCGCTTCACGTTCGTGCAGGGCGACATCTGCGACCGCGCCGCGGTCGCCGAGGCGCTCCCGGGCCACGACGCGGTCGTGCACTTCGCGGCCGAGAGCCACGTCGACCGCTCCCTGCTGGACCCCGACGTCTTCATGCGGACCAACTGCCTGGGCACGAACGTCATGTGCGACGTCGCCTCGCAGGTCGGCGTCGAGCGGTTCCTGCACATCTCGACCGACGAGGTCTACGGCTCGATCGAGGAGGGCTCCTTCGTCGAGACCGACCGGCTCGAGCCCCGCTCGCCCTACTCGGCGGCCAAGGCCGGCTCGGACCTGGTGGCGCTGGCCTACCACGAGACCTACGGCCTGCCGCTCGTGCTCACCCGTTCGTCGAACCAGTACGGCCCGTACCAGTTCCCCGAGAAGCTGATCCCGTTCTTCGTGACGAACCTGCTCGAGGGGCGCAACGTGCCGCTCTACGGCGACGGGCTGAACGTGCGCGACTGGCTGTTCGTCCGCGACAACTGCGAGGGCGTCGACCTGGTGCTGCGTCGGGGCGAGGTCGGCCAGATCTACAACATCGGCGCCGGCAACGAGCTCACCAACCGCGAGATCACCGACCGGCTGCTCGCGCACCTGGGCAAGGACGAGTCCTCGGTGGACTACGTCGAGGACCGCCAGGGCCACGACCGCCGCTACTCGATCGCCACCGACAAGGTGCGGGCGCTGGGCTGGACCCCGTCCCACGACTTCGACGACGCGCTCGACGAGACGGTGCGCTTCTACCGGGACCGCAAGGACTGGTGGGAGCCGCTGCTCCAGCGGGTCAAGAACCGATAGGGGTCCGGCGTGCGCATCCTGATCACCGGCTCGAAGGGCCAGCTCGGCACCGAGCTGGTGCAGCTGCTCGGCGCGCAGCCCCAGCACGAGGTGCTCGGGCTGGACCTGCCCGAGCACGACCTCACCGATCGCGACGACGTGCTCGGCGTGATCACCGGCTGGCGACCCGACGCGATCGTGCACGGCGCCGCGTTCACCGCGGTCGACCTGTGCGAGGAGCAGCCGGACACGGCCTACACCGTCAACTGCGTCGCCACCCGGTTCGTCGCGGACGGCGCCCGGCGCGTCGGCGCCCACCTGGTCTACGTGTCGACCGACTACGTGTTCGACGGCACCAAGGCCGACCCCTACGTCGAGTGGGACCGGCCGAACCCGCAGTCCGTCTACGGGCGGACCAAGCTCGGCGGCGAGATGGAGATCGACCCGGGGTGGACGATCGCGCGGACCTCGTGGGTGTGCGGCGCGCACGGCGCCAACATGGTGAAGACCCTGCTGCGCCTGGCCGCCGAGCGCGAGACCCTGAACTTCGTCGACGACCAGATCGGCCACCCGACCTTCGCCGGCGACCTGGCCGCCATGCTCGCCAAGCTCGCGGTCGAGCGGGTCCCCGGGATCTTCCACACCACGAACCAGGGTGCGGTCAGCTGGTACGAGTTCGCCCGTGAGGTGTTCTCGGCCGCCGGGCACGACCCCGACCGCATCTCGCCGATCCGCACCGACCAGCTGGACCCGCCCCGCCCTGCGCCGCGCCCCGCCAACTCGGTGCTGGACGGCTTCGCCTGGCGTGCGCACGGGTTCACGCCCAGCCGCGACTTCCGCGAGCCGCTCGCCGAGGTCGTCGCCGCCCTCACGGCCTGACGCCCGGCGCCCCGACCGCCCAGGGCGTCGCCCGGCTCGGGCTCAGCCCCGCAGCTGCTTCCAGCGACGCCAGAGGCCACGCGTCAGCCGGTGGTCGACCACCCGTCCGCCGGCCCGGGTGAGCCGCGTGTGCGTCGCCAGCGCGGATTCGACCTGTGCGACCCGCACCTCGATCTCGCGGTTGCGGACCTTCAGCACCGCGGACTCGGCTTGCGCGCCGATGAGCGCGTCACGCGTCGTGAGCAGGTCGCGTCGCAGCTGGATGATCGTCTGCTCGAGCTCCTCGATGCGTCGCTCGTCCTCTGGGCTGGTCATCGACGGGCACGCTACCGGAGGCACGCGGAGCAGCGGTCGACGTGGTGCCGCACGCCACGCCGATGGTCCCGAGCGCGGTCACGGGACGGCGGTGGGCGCCGGTAGCCTGCACCCATGAGCCTCCGCTTCGTCATCATCGGGGGCGGCCCCGCGGGCACGCAGGCCGCGACCTACGCCGCACGGCTCGGCGCCGAGGTGACCCTGATCGAGCGCGACGTCATCGGCGGCGCGGCGAACCTGTGGGACTGCGTGCCGTCGAAGGCGATGATCTTCACCGGTGGCGCGCTCAACCAGATCCGGGAGTCCTCCGGCATGGGGCTCGGCGTGCAGGCTCCGGCGGTCGACCTGGACTCGCTGCGCGACCGCATCGGCTCGATCACCTCTCGGTTGGAGCAGTCCAACCGCCGCCTGCTCGAGAGCCAGGGCGTGCGCCTGGTCCAGGGGACCGGCCGCCTGGCCGATCCGCACACCGTGGTCGCCACGACCGAGGACGGCGAGCTGACCGTCGAGGCCGACGCGATCATGGTCTCGACCGGCAGCCGTCCCCGGATCCCGGAGTGGGCGACGCCGGACGGCGACCGCGTCCTGACCACGCGCGACGCCTACCCGCCGAAGGAGATGCCCGAGCACCTGATCGTCGTCGGCTCCGGCGTGACCGGCGTCGAGTTCGTGCACCTGTTCTCGAGCTTCGGGTCGAAGGTCACGCTCATCGTCTCGCGCCAGCAGGTGCTGCCGAACAAGGACCCCGAGGTCGCCGCCGTGCTCGAGGAGGACTTCCTCGGCCGGGGCGTGCGGCTCTACAAGGGCGCCCGCGCGGTCGGGCTCGAGCGCGACGACGCCGGCGGCGTCCTGCTCCGCTGCGACGACGGGCGTGTCGCCGAGGGCAGCCACGTGCTGCTGGCGATCGGCTCGATCCCGAACTCCGAGGGGCTGGGCCTGGCCGAGGTGGGCGTCGAGATGGACGGCCCCTGGGTGCGCGACCTGGACCACCACCTGCGCACCAACGTGCCCCACATATACGTGGCGGGCGACCTGTCCGGGAAGCTGCTGCTCGCCTCGGTCGCGTCGATGCAGGGCCGCAAGATCGCCGAGCACGTGATGGGCCTGCACAAGGTCGACCACCGCCACATCGACTACGAGAAGGCCGCGTCCGCCATCTTCACCGAGCCCGAGATCGCGGACGTCGGCCTGGCCGAGGCGGACGCCTTCGCCGAGGGCCGCAAGGTCCGCGTGACCAAGGTGCCGTTCGTCTCGCTGGCGAAGGCGCTGATCAACAACGACCCGCGCGGCTTCGTGAAGATCATCTCGGACCCGGCGACGGGTGTCGTGCTGGGCGGATCGATCGTCGGGCGCCACGCGGCCGAGCTCATCTCGGTGCTCGCCGTGGCGGTCACGAACCGCCTGCGGGTCAGCGACATCGCCGAGAGCCTGTTCGTGCACCCGGCGCTCGCCGAGGCACTGGCCGAGGCCGCCGAGTAGCCGTCGGAACCACCCCTGCGGGCGTCGCCGGACCGCCCGGGGGTCCGGGGAGCGAGGCGCCCCCGATGGTAGGTTTCGCGTCCACTCCGCCGGACACGAGGACATGCTTTGACCACGCCCACGGGAGCGGACGTCGACGGTGCGGGGGTCACCGGAGCGGACACCGACCCGAGCAGCGACCTCGACCCCGAGGTCCCCACGACGGACGCGCCGGTCGACGACGGACGCCCCTCGATCGAGGGCGGCGACGGCGACGATCGTGGCGAGGTCCCGGTCGACGACGAGGACGCCGACCCGTCCCCCCGGCCGCCGTGGCGGGACCCGGTCACCTGGGTCGTCGGCCTGGTGGTCCTGTTCGGCATCGGCGTCGGCATCTGGCTGCGCTACCAGTACTACTGGAACGTCGATCCGGTGCCCGACTCCGACGAGTCCGAGCTCGGGCTCATGGCACGCCAGCTCCTGCGGGGGGAGTTCCCGCTGCTGATGCGCAACCAGCCCTACGGCGGCTCGCCGTTCATGTTCGTGGACGCGATCTCGATCCGGATCTTCGGGCTGAACGTGGTGGGGCTGCGGCTGCCGACGGTGCTGCTCGCCGTCGCCAACGCCGTGCTCGCGTTCTTCATCGGCCGCCAGGTGGGTTGGCGACCACGACGCGCCGCGCTGGCCGCGGCGGGCGTCTGGTGCTCGCCGATCGCAGGCGTGTACTTCACGAGCCGGGCGACGATGTACTTCGTCCCGTCGATCACCGCCGGGCTCGTGGCGACGCTGCTCCTGCTGCGCATGGAGCGGCGCCGTCCTGCGGAGGTCGCGCTCGGCAGCGACGTGCCGACCCGGTGGGGGCTGGTCCTGGCGGGGTTCGCCACCGGCCTCGGGCTCTGGATCAACCCCGGCTCGCTCTACCTGACGCTGCCGCTGTACCTGTGGTTCGGCTGGCGCGTGGTGAGGGACGCGTGGGAGCGCCCCGGCTCCTGGCTGCACCGGACCTGGCTCGTGCTGCGACCGGTGGCGCTGAGCGCCTTCGGCGTGGGCGTCGGCGCCTTCCCCTGGCTGTTCCTCATGGTCTTCGGGGTCTCGCGGCGCAACAACTACGGCGACCGCGGCGAGCTCGTCGACACGGTCGGTCGGGCCGAGCTCTTCTTCACCGAGCAGCTGCCCGGCTTCCTGGGGTTCAAGGCGCCCATGGGCGCCTACACCACCGGCTCCTGGTTCTCGGGCTGGATCTGGATCGCCGGGTTCTGGGCGATGGTGGCGCTGCTGCTGTTCCAGATCCTGCGCCCGTCCCGCCGTCGCAACGAAGCGCTCTTCGCGGTGTTCGCCGCCTCGGTCCCGATCGTCTTCATGATCATCAGCTCCCAGACCGGGCCGCTGTACGTGAACCTGCGCTACATCATCTTCGCCTCGCCGGTGCTCGGCCTCGTGATGGCGGCGAAGTGGCGGCGCGACCTGCTCGCCGCAGCCGCCGTGGCCACCCTGCCGATCGTGTCGCTGTCCGCCTCGTTGGCCTGGCACCACCCCGTCGGGATCTCGCTCGATCCGGTGGTCGAGCTGCTGTCCGAGCGCGGGGCCCGCTGCGCGCTGGGCGACTACTGGGCCGGCGGCCACCGGCTGATGTTCGCGAGCGACGAGGAGATCGTCACCGCGACCACCTACGAGAACCGCAACCCGCTCTACGTCGACCAGGCCGAGCACCTGGGCAACTGCCCGTGGATCTTCGTCCAGGGCACCGCCTCCGCCCAGCAGTTCGAGGACTGGATGACCGCCACGGGCATCGACTTCGAGGAGGTCGAGCCCAACGCCGAGGTGGTCGTGTACTTCCCGGAACGTCGCATCTGGCTCGACGAACCGCCGCCCATCCCGGCCGGCTGAGGCCCGGGCCCCGTCCCGGGTCCCCAGGTGCCAACTGGTAGCGTCGTCGGGCCACACCGCCCAGTTAGAGGTCACAGCTTGTCCACGCCCGCAGAGGTCTGGTCCTACCGGACCTTGATCGTGAATCTCGCCCAGCGAGACCTGAAGTCCCGGTACAAACGCAGCCTCCTCGGGTGGATGTGGTCGCTCATCAACCCCGCGGCGACCCTGGGCATCTACACCCTGGTGTTCGGCTTCTTCCTGAAGGGCACCGCACCGGTCGCCGGCAACGGCCACTCCAGCAACTTCGCGCTGTACCTGTTCTGCGGCCTGGTCGTGTGGAACCTGTTCTCCGGCGTGGTGAACACCTCGATCGGCTCGTTCCAGAACGCCGGTGGCCTGCTCACCCGGACCTACTTCCCGCCCGAGTGCCCGATGGTCGCCGGTCTGGTCACGGTGCTGATCCAGGCGGCGATCGAGGCGGCCATCCTGATCTTCTTCATGGGCGTCATCGGGAACCTGTCGTTCACGATGCTGCTGATCATCCCGATCTTCTTCCTGATGTCCTGCTTCAGCTTCGGCATCGGCCTCGTGCTCGGCCTGCTGAACATCCGGTTCCGCGACGTCTTCTACCTGGTGGGCATCGCGATGCAGGTGCTCTTCTACTCGACGCCGATCGTGTACCCGCTCGAGATAGTGCCCGAGAGCGCGCAGCGCATCCTCGAGCTGAACCCGCTGACGTCGTTCGTGTACTCGATGCGCCAGGTCGCCTACACGCTCGACTTCCCGACGACGTCCAACTGGCTCGTGATGATCGGCGCCGCCGCCGTCAGCCTCGTGGGAGGCTGGATCATCTTCGGCCGCTACGCCCCGACCGTGATCGAGGAGCTGTGAGATGAGCGCCATCGTCGTCGACGGTGTGTCGAAGCGGTTCCGGCTGCAGACGGACCGCGCCCACTCGCTCAAGGAGCTGGTGACCCGCCGCGACCGCAAGGCCGGGGTCGACCAGTTCTGGGCGCTGCGCGACGTCTCGCTCGAGATCCCCGAGGGCTCGATGTACGCCCTGGTGGGGCACAACGGCTCGGGCAAGTCGACGCTGCTGCGCTGCATCGCCGGCATCTACCGCCCGACCGAGGGCAAGGTGAAGGTCGAGGGGCGCATCTCGACCCTGCTCGAGCTCGGCGCCGGCTTCCACCCGGATCTGACCGGCCGCGAGAACGTCTACATGAACGCCACCATCCTCGGCATGTCGCACTCGCAGATCGACCGCGTGTTCGACGACATCGTCGAGTTCGCCGGCATCCAGGACTTCATCGACTCGCCGGTGAAGATCTACTCGAGCGGCATGTACGTGCGGCTCGGCTTCTCGGTCGCCATCCACGTCGACCCCGAGATCCTCATCATCGACGAGGTCATCGCCGTCGGCGACGAGGAGTTCCAGCGCAAGTGCTTCGACCACCTGGCGGACCTGCGCCGCCGCGGGGTCACCATCGTCGTGGTCACCCACGGCATGGGCACCGTCGAGACGATGTGCGACGGCGCCGCCTGGCTCGACCACGGCGTGCTCCAGCAGGAGGGCGCGGCGGGGGACATCGCCAGCTCGTACCTGCGTGCCGTGAACGACCGCGAGCGCGCCGAGCGCCAGGCCGCCGCCGAGGCCGCAGCAGAGGCGGCCGCCACGGCCGAGGCAGAGGCGGACGCGCAGGACGGCACCCGCCCTCGCTCCTACGTGATGGACAGCGAGTCCTGGTTCGGCGAGGACATCGAGATCTGCGAGGTCTACTTCACGGACGCGGCGGGGGAGCGCAGCGACGTCGCCACCACCGGCGAGCAGCTCAGCGTGAACATCGCCTACCACGCCCACCGCCCGGTCGAGGACCCGGTGTTCGGCTACTCGGTCCACAGCGACAGCGACGTCGTGCTCAGCGGCAGCCACTCCAAGGCCGACGGGTTCGGGACGGGCACGGTCCACGGCGACGGCGTGGTCTCGTTCACGCTCGACCGGTTGCAGCTCAACCAGGGCAGCTACGCCCTGACGGTCGGCATCATGGACTCGTTCCTGCAGCACGTCTACGACCGCCAGTACAAGCGCTACCCGCTGACCGTGCGACGAGGCGACCGCCCGGCGGGCTCGGGCTTCGTCGAGTTCGAGGGCACCTGGTCCAGCCGCGCCGAGGAGACGCCGGCGGATGCGTGACGAGGACCCGCGCCTGAGCCGGCTGCGCGAGCTGGGCGCGACCGTCGGGTCGAGCATCTACCTCGGCCCCGAGGTGTACTTCGAGTACGACTTCGCCGAGCTGCTCACGATCGAGGACGGCGTCGTCCTCTCGCAGGGCTGCACCGTGCTCCTCCACGACTCGTCGCTGAACAACCTCGTCGGCGCGCCGATCCGCTTCGGCGAGGTCACCTTCGCCGAGGGCGCCTACGTCGGGGCCGACTCGCTGGTCATGTGCGGGGTGCGGGTCGGGCGGGGCGCGCTCGTCGGCGCCGCCTCGCTCGTCACCGCGGACGTGCCCGACGGCGCCGTCGCGTACGGCTCGCCCGCCCGCGTGCACACGACCGTCGACGAGCTCGTCGAGCGCACCGCGGCGGTCGACGACCCGCGCTGGTTCCAGGTGCCCGCCCGCTCGTGGCGCCACCGGGACGCGGACGAGGACCAGCAGCTGCTCACCGACATCGCCGCCGCGTTCGCCGCGCGCCGCGGCGCGCCGGGGAGCGACCGACCCGAGACGACCGACCAGGAGGACCGCCCATGAGCGCCTCGCAGTCCCTGAAGCGAGTGCTCCGCCGCGCCACCCGGGCCGTGAACGGCCCCACCGAGGCGCAGCTCGCCAGCCAGGCCCAGGAGCTCGAGCACCACGACCGGGCGATCCACGACCTGTTCCCGGCCGTGCAGTCCGCCCAGGCCGACCAGGTCGAGCTGCGCCACGAGCTCGTGCTGCTGCAGCAGCGCACCGACCTGCTCGAGACGCACCTGCCCGAGCTGCTCTCGATCTGCTCGTCGTACACGGGCAGCTCCCGCCGGATGCAGCGACAGGTCGACGAGCTCGCCCAGCGCGTCGAGGCCAGCTCGTACGACGGCGCGGCGCTCGAGCGCCACGCCCAGGACATCCAGGCGCTGTGGGAGCGCCTCGAGTTCGTGCGCAAGGAGCTGATGTTCGAGCTGCGCTACCACGGCGGCGAACGCGTCGAGGCCGAACCCGCCGAGCCCCGCGTCGTCGACGCCGGCCGCGTCGACGCGCTCAGCTCCGACGGCGGTCCACGCCTGAACCTGGGCTGCGGGCACCTGCCGATGGACGGCTACGTCAACGTCGACATGCGTGAGCTGCCCGGCGTCGACGTTGTCGCCCCGGTCGACTCGCTGCCCTTCGACGACGGGACCGTCGCCGAGGTCTTCAGCGCCCACGTGCTCGAGCACTTCCCCGAGGAGCAGCTGAAGCGGCTGCTCCCGTACTGGTACGCCAAGCTGCGGCCCGGCGGCGTGTTCCGCGCGGTGGTCCCCGACGCGGTGTCCATGATCGAGGGCTTCTCGGCCGGGACGATCCCCTTCGAGGACCTGCGCGCCGTGCTCTACGGCGGGCAGGAGTACGAGGGGGACTTCCACTTCACCGCGTTCAGTCCGGCCACCCTCGGTGCCCTCCTGGAAGAGGCGGGCTTCGTCGACGTCGAGGTCGAGGCGAGCGGCCGGGTCAACGACATCAGCCTCGAGCTGCAGATCGCAGGTCGTCGACCGGTCTGATGATCGATCTGGCGCCACCCGTCTCCGTCATCGTCAACACGCTGGACCGCGCGGAGGCGCTCCGGAAGCTGCTGCGATCGTTGCGTCAGCTGACGTACCCGAACTTCGAGGTCGTGGTCGTCGCCGGGCCGAGCGCGGACCACACCGACGAGGTGCTGGCCGAGCTCGAGGGCCGGATCAAGGTGCTGCGCTGCCCCGAGCCGAACCTGTCGATGTCGCGCAACATCGGCATCGCCGGCTCCGCCGCCGACTTCATCGCCTTCATCGACGACGACGCCGTGCCCGAGCCGGAGTGGCTCGACGAGCTGATGGCGGGCTTCACCTCGGACGAGGTCGTGGGCGTCGGTGGCTGGGTCTACGACCACACGGGCGCCGCGCTGCAGTGCAGCCACACCGGCTCGGACCGGTTCGGCAACGCCAAACCGCACTACCCGGCGCCGCTGGACCCGCTGGCCTTCCCGGGTTCGCTGCTGTTCCCGTACGCGCCGGGCGGCAACGCCGTGTACCGCAAGGCCCAGGTCGTCGCGGTCGGCGGCTTCGACGAGGAGTACGAGTACTACCTCGAGGAGACCGACCTGAACGTGCGGCTGATCGACCGTGGCTGGGCGATCCGCCAGCTCGACGGCGCGGCGATCCACCACAAGTTCCTGCCGAGCGGCGTCCGCACCTCGAACAAGGTGCTCAAGGACCGCTACGCCGTGGTGAAGAACAAGATCTACTTCTCGCTGGTCAACGGCAGCGAGTTCCATCCGCTCGCCGCGATCATGGAGGACGACGCCCAGTTCACGCGGGCGCACCGCCTCGACGTCCAGTGGCACCTCGAGCGCGACAACATGACCCCGGCCGAGGCCGAGGTCTCGATCGAGACGATCGAGCGCGGCTGGACGGCCGGCCTGGCGGCCGGGCACCGCGGCCGTGTGGCGCTCGGCTTCGGGCCGGGCAGCCCCGAGCGCCCCGAGCCCGAGCCGTTCCTCCCGTTCGAGACGCTGCGGCCCCGCACGCCACGACGTCGGCTGTGCTTCGTCAGCCAGACGATCCCCCCGACCGTGATCGGCGGCATCGGCCGCTACATGGTCGACCTCGCCCGGGAGCTGGCGGCTCGTGGCCACGAGGTCCACGTCGTCACCACCGGCGAGGACCACGACACCGTCGACCTCGAGGACGGGGTGTGGGTGCACCGCGTGCTGAAGGACGGCCGCCTGCTGCCCGAGGACGCGGACGTGCCGCCACGGCTGGCGACCAACGCCGACGCGGTGGCCGCCGAGGTCGCCCGCATCGCGTCGCGCACGCCGCTCGACGTGGTCTACGCGGCGATGTGGGACGTCGAGCAGCTCGGGGTCCTGCGCCGCAGTCAGGTGCCGGTGGTGACCGCGCTCGTCACGACCTTCGCGATCACGCTGCGCACCCGCCCCGAGTGGGCGGCGGACGAGGAGTTCATGTCGCACTTCGGCCGGCCGCTGCTCGAGCTCGAGGCCGAGGTGCTCCAGCGCAGCGACGCGCTGCACGCGATCAGCGAGGCGATCACCGTCGACGTCGCCGCGACCTCGGGCGTCGCGCTCGACGACGGGCGGGTGGTGGTCGCTCCGATCGGGGAGTTCGACCACTTCGCCGACGTCGCCCCGTCCGACGCCGCCCCCTCCGATGACGGTGACGACGACGCCGGCGACCCCACGATCCTGTTCGTCGGACGCTTCGAGAAGCGCAAGGGCATCGATCTGCTGCTGGCGGCGGCCCCGCAGGTCCTGTCGCAGCACCCGACGGCACGGCTCGTGCTGGTCGGCCGTGACGACCTGCCCGGCGAGGACGGCGTGCCCTACGCCGAGGCGTTCCGCGCGCGCCACGGCGACGCGGACTGGTTCGGACGGGTCGAGCTGCGCGGCGAGGTCGACGACGACGAGCTGTGGCGCCTCTACCGCCGTGCGGACCTGCTCGTGGCGCCGTCGCGGTTCGAGTCGTTCGGGCTCATCTACGTCGAGGGGATGATGGCCTCGCTCCCCGTCGTCGCGCTCGACCGCGGCGCTGCGCCCGAGATCCTCGAGCACGGGCGCACCGGGTTGCTGGTCGAGGACTCGGCCGAGGCCCTCGGCACGGCCCTCTCGGAGCTGCTCGCCGACGGTGCACGGCGCGCCGAGATGGGCGCCGAGGGGCGGCGGGTGTTCACCGAGCGCTTCACCGTCGCGGCGATGGCCGACCGTGCGCTCCGGGTCTTCGACGCCGTGGTCTCGGGTGCCGGGAGCCGTCGACGTGAGCCACTACCCTCGGCCGGTGGGAGAGGGAACGAGGTGTGACATGTGGATCCGTCGCGGCCGCGTGCGGCGATGAGCGTGAAGGTCGCCGTGGTGGCGGGCGTGTGCGTGCGTCGGGACGCGATCTCGAACGTCGTGCGCCTGCAGGAGCAGGTCCTGGCCGAGGCGGGCCACGAGGTGCGGGTGTACACCCACCACACGGACTACCCCTCGCCCGACCACGTCGAGGTGACCGACGCGTGGATCCTCCAGCGTGATCGCTGGTACCGGGAGGCCGACGTGGTGATCTACCACTTCGGCATCCAGTACGGGCTCTTCGACGCGCTGCAGCTGCCCCGCGAGCGTGGGGTCAACGTGGTGCGGTTCCACAACGTCACGCCCGCGGACCTGCTGACCGGCCGCTCGCGCGAGCAGGCGCTCAAGGGGATCGACCAGATCTCGATCGCGACGCACGCGGACGAGGTCTGGACCGACTCCGAGCACAACGCGCACTGCCTGCTCGAGTGGGCGGACGTCGACCCGGCGCGGGTCTCCACCATGCAGCTCTGCGTGCCGTGGGCGACCGAGGACGCGATCGCGGCGCGCCAGGGTCGGCCGCACGACCCCTCGACGATCCGCCTCATCGCCGTCGGCCGCCTGGTCGCCGCCAAGGGCCAGCACGACCTGCTGGACGCGCTCGCGCTGCTGCCGCCCGAGCAGCGGGTCGGTCTCGACGTCGAGCTGATCGGTTCGCTCGAGCAGTCCGACCCGGCGTACATCGACCGGATCGCCGCCTCGATCGACGAGCAGGGCCTGGGCGACACCGTGCGCCTGGCGCTCGACCTGTCCGACGACGAGCTGCGCTCCCGGTTCGAGCACGCGGACGTCTTCGTCTCCCCGAGCCACCACGAGGGCTTCTGCGTGCCGGTGGTCGAGGCGCTGGTCGCGGGCTGCGCCGTGGTGGTGACCGACGCGGGAGCGCTGCCCGACACGCTCGGGCCGTGCGGGACCGTGGTCCCGACCGCCGATCCGGCCGCGCTCGCCTCGGCGCTCGCGACCGAGTTCGACGCCCTGCGCTCCGGGGTGACCACCGTGTCGCGCCAGATCGTCGTCGAGCACCTGGAGCAGTTCTCGCTCGGAGCGTTCCGCACGCGGCTGCTCGACGGGATCGACCGGCTGGTGGCGGGCGAGCCGCCGGCGGGGTCCGAGCGGCTGCCGGCGGTCGGCTGACGGTGTCCTCCGGACCTCCTCCGGCCGCCCCCGGTCCCGAGGCCCGCGCCGGCTCGGTCGCCGACCGGGTGGTCGCGCTGCTGCCCCCGGGACGCCTCGCGCGTGGCGCGGTGCTCGCCGGCCTGTACGGCCTGGTGCTCGCGACGTTCCTGCCCGGCTCCATGACGCCGGACACGATCCGCATGTGCAGCGAGGCGGTGGCGGACGTCTACACCGACTGGCACTCGCCGGTGCTCTCGGGCATCTGGGGCTTCGTCGACCTGCGCCCGGAGGTGCTCTTCGCCGGGGTCACCGCGCTGACGGTCGTCTCGATCCAGCTGATCGTCTCGCGCTGGCTGCGCCCGTGGGTGGCGGTCGCCGCGACCTGTGCCATCGTGCTGTTCCCGGCCACGCTCGGCTGGATGGGGCACATCGGCAAGGACGTGTGGTTCGCCTCGTCGTTCCTGGCGGGCATCGCGCTGATGTGCCGGGCCGGACCGGCACGTCGGGCCGGCGTGCGGCGCGCGCTGCTCGTGGGCGCGGGCGTCTGCTTCTGGGTCGCGATCGCCGCGCGCAAGAACGCCATGCTGCCGGTCGGCGGCGCGCTGCTGGTCGCGTGGCCCGTCCCGCCGACGGTGTTCGGCCGCACGCTGCGTCCGCTCGTGCGCCGGGTGCTCGCCTCGGCCGCGGTGCTCGTCGTGCTCGTCGCGTCGGTCACCGCGTTCGGGTCGTTCGTCGTGCAGCCGACCGCGACCCACGCGGATCAGTCGACCTACGTCTTCGACCTGGCCGGCATGTCGCTCGCCGAGCACGAGGACCTGTACCCGGAGGGCATCCTCCGCGAGGGGACCACGCTCGAGACGATCGACAAGTACTTCGACGTGGCGAAGGGCGACGGCTACTTCTTCGCCGAGGGCACGCCGGTCGACCCCTTCCTGGACGAGGCGCGCGTCGAGGAGCTGCGCTCGGCGTGGGTCGACGCGGTGCTCGAGCACCCGATCGCCTACCTGCGCACCCGGCTCTC
>JAFAFZ010000274.1 GCA_023423215.1 Actinomycetes bacterium | reverse complement strand
CGTCTGACCCGTGTGCGTGCGGCGCGCCACAGCGCGGCCGCGACGGCCGAAGTGACACTCTACGACCGTGCCGTCGGGCCCTGCAAACAGGCCGGCGGCGTCCCCGGACGGCGAACGGGCGGGCCGCAGCCCGCCCGTCGCACCGAGTCCGGGGTGGTCGCCCGGCGTCAGCCGGCGGACTCCTCGGCGGTACCGGGGAACCCGATGACCTCTCCCCCGCCGGCGCCGCTCGCGGGCAGCGAGGCGAGGTACTCCGCACCCGACTGGGGCTCGTCCGAGCTGTAGAACTCGAGCGGCTGGTACTCGGGGGCGTAGGGCTGGATGTCCTGGTAGCGCTGCATGCCGGTCCCCGCGGGGATCAGCTTGCCGATGATGATGTTCTCCTTCAGGCCGATGAGGCCGTCGGAGCGGCTCTCGATCGCCGCCTCGGTCAGCACCCGGGTCGTCTCCAGGAAGGAGGCGGCCGAGAGCCACGAGTCGGTGGCGAGCGAGGCCTTGGTGATGCCCATGAGCTCGGGACGGCCCTCGGCGGGCTTGCGGCCCTCCTGGACGAGGCGCTTGTTCACGTCCGCGAACACGCGCTGGTCGACCCGCTCGCCCGGCAGGAAGTCGGACTCGCCCGGCTCCTGGATGGCGACACGCCGCGTCATCTGACGGACGATGAGCTCGATGTGCTTGTCGTGGATGGACACGCCCTGGTCGCGGTACACGCGCTGCACCTCGGCGACGAGGTACTGCTGCACGGCGCGCACGCCCTTGATCTCGAGGAGCTCCTTCGGGTCGCGGGGACCCTCGACGATGGCGTCACCTGCGGTGATCTCGTCGCCGTCGCGGACCTCGAGGCGGCGCTCGCGCTCGATGGCGTAGGTGTCCTCGTCCCCGTCGTCACCGACGATGGTGACGTTCTGGACCTTGCCGTCCTCCTCCTCGAGGCGGATGACGCCCGAGGTGCGGGCCAGCACGGCCTTGTTCTTGGGGCTGCGGGCCTCGAAGAGCTCGACGACGCGGGGCAGACCGCCGGTGATGTCACCGGACGCACCCGCCACACCACCGGTGTGGAAGGTCCGCATGGTCAGCTGCGTGCCGGGCTCGCCGATCGACTGCGCCGCGATGACGCCGACGGCCTCGCCGGGCTCGATGGTGCGACCGGTCGCCAGCGACGTGCCGTAGCTGGCGGCCGAGATGCCCCGCTCGCTGTCGTCGGTGAGCGGCGACAGCACGCGGACCTCGGTCACGTCCGGGTCGTCGCGCAGGACCGTCATGGCGTGGTCGCCGATCTCGGTGCCCTTCGGGATGACCGAGCCGAGCACCGGGTCCGGGGACGCCAGCTTGACGTCCTCGGCCAGCGTGCGGCTGTAGAGACGGGTCTCGAGGTAGTAGCGCTTGCCGGCCTCGTCCGGACGCACGTCCTCGATGATCGTGGAACGGACCGGACCCGGCTCCTCGAGCGGGTTGCGGTCGTTGATGATCAGCTCCTGGCTGACGTCGACGAGTCGACGGGTCAGGTAGCCCGAGTCCGCGGTGCGGAGCGCGGTGTCGACGAGGCCCTTCCGGGCGCCCGGCGTCGCGATGAAGTACTCGAGGACCGAGAGGCCCTCACGGAAGTTCGACTTGATCGGACGGGGGATCATGTCGCCACGGGGGTTGGCCACGAGGCCACGCATGCCCGCGATCTGGCGGACCTGCATCATGTTCCCTCGGGCACCCGAGCCGACCATCATGTCGATCGGGTTGAACTTCGTGGCGGTGAGCTCGGCCTGCATCGCCCTGGTCACCTCGGCCGTGGCCGTGGTCCAGATCTCGATCTCCTTCTGCTTGCGCTCACCGTCGGTGATGATGCCCCGGCGGAACTGCTTCTCGACCTTGTCCGCCTCGGCCTCGTGGCTGTCGAGGATGTCGTACTTGTTGACCGGGGTGGACACGTCGTTGATCGAGATCGTCAGACCCGACCGCATGCCGTAGTTGAAGCAGAGGCCCTTCATGTCGTCGAGCGCCTTGGCGGCGACGGCCTTGGGGAACTCGATCGCCAGGCGATCGACGATCTGGCCCATCTCCCTCTTGCGAACCGGGGTGTCGACGTAGCCGAAGTCGTCCGGGAGGGCGCGGTTGAAGAGGAGGCGACCGGCGGTCGTCTTCTTGTAGACCGCGGCCTTGCCGTTCGCGGGGGTCTCGATGAGGTCCTCGTAGACGTGGCCCTCACGCTTGCCGCCGCGGTACTCGATGAGCGCGTGCAGGCCGATCTCGCCGGCCTCGAGCGCACGCTCGACCTGGTCCATGCGGCGGAACACGCGGCCCTCGCCGGGCTCGCCGTCCGCGTTCTCGGTCAGGTAGAAGGCGCCGATGATCATGTCCTGGGTCGGCGTGACGAGCGGCTTGCCGTTCGCCGGGCTCAGCATGTTGTTCGCGCTGAGCATCAGGACGCGGGCCTCGGCCTGCGCCTCTGCCGACAGGGGCAGGTGGACCGCCATCTGGTCGCCGTCGAAGTCGGCGTTGAAGGCGGTGCACACCAGCGGGTGGATCTGGATCGCCTTGCCCTCGACCAGGATCGGCTCGAAGGCCTGGATGCCCAGGCGGTGCAGCGTCGGCGCACGGTTGAGGAGCACCGGGTGCTCCTTGATGACCTCTTCGAGCACGTCCCACACCTGCGGGCGGCGACGCTCGACCATGCGCTTGGCCGACTTGATGTTCTGGGCCAGCTCGCGGTCGACGAGCGCCTTCATGACGAAGGGCTTGAAGAGCTCGAGCGCCATCAGCTTGGGCAGGCCGCACTGGTGCAGCTGCAGCTGCGGGCCGACCACGATGACCGAACGGCCCGAGTAGTCGACGCGCTTGCCCAGCAGGTTCTGACGGAAGCGGCCCTGCTTGCCCTTGAGCATGTCCGAGAGCGACTTGAGCGGGCGGTTGCCCGGGCCCGTGACGGGCCGGCCGCGGCGGCCGTTGTCGAACAGCGCGTCGACGGCCTCCTGCAGCATGCGCTTCTCGTTGTTGACGATGATCTCGGGCGCGCCCAGGTCCAGCAGCCGCTTGAGGCGGTTGTTGCGGTTGATGACGCGGCGGTACAGGTCGTTCAGGTCGGAGGTCGCGAAGCGGCCGCCGTCGAGCTGCACCATCGGACGCAGGTCCGGCGGGATGACCGGCACGACGTCAAGGATCATGGCGCGGGGGTCGTTGACCCGGTTGCCGTGCTCGTCGCGGCGGTTGAACGCGGCGACGATCTTCAGGCGCTTGATGGCCTTCTGCTTGCGCTGGGCCGACAGCGGCTTCTTGCCCTCTTCGGGGTCGATGGCCGCACGCAGCTTGACCTCTTCCTCGTCGAGGTCGATGCGGTCGATGAGCTGCTTGATGGCGTCCGCACCCATGCCGCCCTCGAAGTACTCGCCGTAGCGGTCCTCGAGCTCGCGCCAGAGCATCTCGTCCTCGAGGATCTGGCGGGGGTACAGGTCCTTGAACTCGTCCCAGACGCGGTTGAGCAGCTCGAGCTCGGCGTCGTAGGTCTCGCGGATGGCGGCGAGGTCCTTGTCGGCCGCCTTGCGGCGGTTGGTGAGGTCGGACTCCTTCGCGCCCTCGGCCTCGAGCCCCTCGAGCTCGGCCTCGAGCTCCTCCAGCCGGCGGGCCAGCTCGAGCTCGCGCTCCTTCTCGATGGCCTCGCGCTCGCCGATCAGGTCGGCTTCCAGGCTCGGCATGTCGTTGTGGCGCTTCTCGACGTCGACCCAGGTGACCAGGTCGGCGGCGAAGTAGATGACCTTCTCGAGCTGCTTGGCCTTGAGCTCCTCACGGGCCTCGGTGCCCGAGAGCAGGTAGGCCAGCCACGAGCGGGTGCCGCGCAGGTACCAGATGTGCACCGCGGGCGCGGCCAGCTCGATGTGGCCCATGCGCTCGCGCCGGACCTTCGAGCGGGTGACCTCGACGCCGCAGCGCTCGCAGATGATGCCGCGGAAGCGCACTCGCTTGTACTTGCCGCAGTAGCACTCCCAGTCCTTCTGCGGACCGAAGATCTTCTCGCAGAAGAGCCCGTCCTTCTCGGGCTTGAGGGTGCGGTAGTTGATGGTCTCCGGCTTCTTCACCTCGCCGTTGGACCACGTGCGGATCGCGTCGGCCGTGGCCAGACCGATCCGGAGCTGATCGAAGAGATTGACGTCGAGCATCTGTTGCCTCTCAGCGCCCGGCCTGGCGGCGGGCGTCGTCCTCGTCGGTTCCACGTTCGGGTCGGGACAGATCGATCCCGAGCTCTTCAGCAGCTCGGAAGAAGTCCTCGTCGAGCTCTCGCATCTTGATCTCCTCGCCGGTGCGGGAGAGGACCTCGACGTTCAAGCAGAGCGCCTGCATCTCCTTGATGAGCACCTTGAAGGACTCGGGGATGCCGGGCTCGGGGATGTTCTCGCCCTTGACGATCGCCTCGTAGACCTTCACGC
>JAFAFZ010000273.1 GCA_023423215.1 Actinomycetes bacterium | reverse complement strand
AGGTGTACGCCCTCGACGAGGTCGGCGCCGCCGCCCTGAAGGTCCACCACAACGAGGCCGAGGGCAAGATCGGCGTCCTGTGCCTGGCCCCCGAGGCCGGCCAGGGCATCACCGACCCCGAGAAGCGCGCCCGCATCGGCGAGGACAAGATCACCCTGTACCAGCGTCACGCCCGTGGCGAGCTCTGAGAGGATCGGCACGATGAGCGAGAACCCCGACGCCACCTCCGGCCTGCTGACCGAGATCGACCACGTCGCCATCGCGGTGCGGGATCTCGAGGCGGCCATCGAGTACTACCAGAACGCCTTCGGCGCGACGGTCGCCCACCGAGAGGTCGTCGACTCCGACGGCGTCGAGGAGGCGCTCATCAAGGTGGCGGACAGCTACATTCAGCTGACCGCCGCCACCCGCGACGACTCGCCGATCGCGAAGGCGATCGAGAAGCGTGGCGAGGGCCTGCACCACATCGGCTACCGGGTGGACGACTGCCAGGTGGCGCTCGACGCCATGGTCGCCGCCGGTGCGACGCCGATCGACAAGGCCCCCCGCCCCGGTTCGCGTGGCACGACCGTCGCGTTCGTGCACCCGAAGGGCTCCTTCGGCACGCTCATCGAGCTCGTCCAGGAGTGAACCCGCAGTGACGCGGCGCAGGGGCACGACCGGGGTCGTGCCCCTCGTCGCGTCGGTGGTCGTGGTGCTCGCGCTGGCCGCGTGCTCCGGCACCGAGGACCGGGCGGACGCGGGCACGAGCCCGTCCACCACGGCCGAGGCCACCAGCTCGACCACGACGGCATCCACCTCGACCGTCCCGGCCGACGCGTGCGACCCGCCCATGGCCACCGGCGCGCAGGCACCGGGCACCTACGCCGTCGGCCGCCAGCTGCGCACCTACGTCGACGTCGCACGGCCCACGCAGGCCGACGACAGCCGCGGCGTGCCGGCCGAGCCCGAGCGGACGCTGCCCGTCGCGGTGCTGTATCCCGCACGGGGCACGCCGGCCGAGCCCGGCACCTTCGCCGAGGACGCGCCAGCGCTCGGCGGTGACTTCCCGCTCGTCGTCTACTCCCACGGCGTCTTCTCGGGCGGCACGGAACGCAACGACACCCTGGCCCGCTGGGCGAGCGCCGGGTACGTGGTCGTCGCGCCCACCTACCCCCGCTCGAGCGGGAGCGGCAGCATGGTCGCCGACCTGCCGAACCAGGCCCAGGACGTCGTGTTCGTGGTGGACACGTTCTCCGCGCAGGTGGCCGATCCGGGTGACGCGCTCCACGGCGTCGTGGCCACGGGCTGCCTGGCGCTGGCGGGCCACTCGCTCGGCGGCGCGACCACGATGGCCGCGGCGTTCGACCCGTGCTGCCAGCAGCTCGACGTGCGCGCGGTGGTCGACATCGCCGGGGTCCTGCTGCAGACGACGCCCGGCGCGCAGCTGTCCGACGCGCCGCCGATCCCGACGATGATCGTGCACGGCGTCCAGGACCCGCTCGTGGGCTACGCCCAGGGCCGCCGTGCGCTGGACGAGCTGACCGGTCCCCGGTGGCTCGTCAGCCTGGTCGACGGGGACCACAACTCGATGTTCGTGCCGCCCGAGTCGGCGGCGCTGGACGCGTCGACGCTCGCGCTGCTCGACGCCGAGCTGAAGGGCGATCCGAGCGGACTCGAGGCCCTTCCCGCGACGCTCGAGGCGCTGCGCAGCTCGGGCGTGGTCGAGGTGACCTTCGAGTCCGCTCGGGTGCCCGGCTAGCTCGGTGGATCGGCGTGGGTCCGCGCCGGCTCAGGCGTGCGACAGCCGACGACGCACGCCCCACCAGTTCGGCTGGGCCAGGACGACGAGCAGCACGAGGCCGGCGACCTCGAGCAGGTGGTGCGATTCGCTGAGCGGTGCCTTGCGCCCCGAGAACACGTCGAGCAGCGCGGTCACGACCATGGTGCCGGCGAGCGCCGCCGCGAAGGGCAGCAGGCCGGCGGCGCGCTCCGGGCGCCACGCCACGTAGAGCAGTCCGATCGCCAGGGCCACGTCCCAGCTGCCGAGCTCACGGGCGATGTGGACCGAGGCGCCGATGCTGTCGCCGAGCAGCAGCGCCGGGAGCGCGATCAGCAGCTGGGTCAGCGCGACGGCGAAGAGCGCGTAGCGCGCCCATTCGGGCCGGGCCCGCCGCGGGGTCTCGACGCGGGCGAGCACGGCGCCGACCAGGTCGGGCACCGGCTCGGCCGGGCGCAGTCGGGTGGCACGGTGCAGCGCCAGCGCACCCTCGGCGAAGTCCCGGCAGTGCTGGCAGCCCGAGAGGTGGAGCTGGATGCGCGAGGTGTCGATGCCCGGGTCCTCGTCGTCGAGCTGGGCGGAGAGTGCGTCGCGGCAGACATCGCAGTTCATGACGTACATGGTCGCCCGGCGGCCGCGAGCAGTTCCCGCGCGCCCGGGCACGACCGGAGTACGGTCGGATCGGGGTCGCCCCGAGGAGTGGACCCCGACGGTGGAGGGGGGTGAGACTGGCACCGTGGACGAACTGACGCGGCTGGCGCTCGCCGCCGGCGACGGTGACCGTCAGGCGCTCGCCAGCTTCGTGCGCGCCAGCCAGGTCGAGGTGTGGCGGCTCTGCGCGCACCTGGTCGATCGGGGCGCTGCCGACGACCTGACCCAAGAGGTCTACCTGCGCGCCGTCCCCGCCCTGTCCCGCTTCCGTGGCGACTCGAGCGCCCGCACCTGGCTGCTCACCATCGCCCGCCGGACCTGCGCCGACTCGCTCCGCCGCACCATCCGCCAGCGCCGCCTGATGGAGCGCGTGAAGCACTCGACGCCGACCGACGACGCGCTCGAGCCCGACGCCGCCGCGCACGTGAGCGGCCTGGACGACCTGGTCGACCAGCTCGCCGAGGAGCGTCGCAGCGCCTTCGTCATGACCCAGCTGCTCGGCCTGTCCTACGGCGAGACGGCCGAGATCTGCGGCGTGCCCGTCGGCACGATCCGCTCGCGGGTGTCCCGTGCACGCGCCGACCTGCTGCGCCTGCTCGACGACGAGCAGTCCGACCGCGCCGCGCAGGAGTGAGCGACGGCGGGTCCCCGTCGGTCAGACGGGCGCCTGCAGCTGGAGCCGCGGCTCGTGCGTCTCGGGCTGCCGGTCCCACAGCTGGGCCAGCAGGTCGTCGCGCAGCGCACGCACCGACGGGTCGTCGAACCGGTTGACCTGCTGGAGCGGGTCGTCGGCCAGGCAGTAGAGCTCGCCCTCGGTCCCGTCGTGGACCGCGCCCGGCAGGTACGCCGTGCACACCCAGCCGTCACGGGTGATGGTCCGCAGGTACACCCCGACGCCGAACAGCTCGCTGTCCCATGCCGTGAGCTGCTCGTCGATGCCCCGCGCGGTCGCATCGGCGTCGTCGCTCGGCAGGGCGGCGCCCTGCATCCAGGGTGCCGGCTCGATCCCGGCGATGCGGCAGAAGGTCGGTGCCAGGTCGATCAGGCCGACCGGCGCCGTGACCACGGCGGGCGTCGCGGCGGTCGAGCGCGCAGGTCGCCAGACCAGCGGCAGCCGCATGAGCGAGTCCGTGTGGTACGGGCCCTTGAACAGCAGCCCGAAGTCGCCCTGGAACTCGCCGTGGTCCGTGGTGAACACCACGTCCACGTCGTCGCCCCAGCCTCGTGCGTCGATGGCCGCGAGCACCCGACCGAGCGCCTCGTCGATGAGCTCGCACTCGATCGCGTTCAGCGCGTTGACCTCTCGCACCTGGTCCGCCGTCATCGTCGCCGGCACCCAGCTCGTCGGCGCCTCGTAGTTCGACACGAGCCGGCCGTCGTACCAGAGCCGCCAGTGCCGCGGCTTGGCGTCCAACAGCCGCTCGCGCTCGGCCGCCGACTCCGGGTAGCCGGCCGGCAGCGGGACCTCTCGCCAGTCGACGCGGTGCAGCTCGGAGCTCGGCGGATCCCACGGGTGGTGCGGGTCCGGGAAGCTCATCCAGCAGAACCAGTCGTCCTCCGCGTCCAGTCCGTCGAGCCACTCGATCGTGCGCTCGGCCACCCAGTCGGTGTGGTACCACTCGCGCGGGATGGCGTTGTGCTTGACCTGCGGTGCGCCGGTGTCGCCGAACCCGACGGAGTTGACCTCCAGGTCGCCGTCCAGCACCTGGTAGTAGTCCCGCACCGCTTCGGGGTGGTTCGCTCCCAGCCAGTGGGCGTAGTGCAACCAGCCCGCCGCGCCGTGCGTGGCGAAGCGCAGGTGCTCGAAGCCCCGGTGCGGGCCGGGCCGGCCGTCGAACTGGAGCGCCTCGACCGTCTCGACGCCCCTCCCGGAGAGCTGGTTCTCGGTGAATCGACCGAGCGGATCGAGGAACGGCTCGAAGTGCGCCTTGCCGATCAGCGCCGTGCGGTAGCCCTGCCGGTGCAGCAGCGTCGCGACCGACGGCGCGTCGGTCGGCAGCGGCACGCCGTTCATCCAGACGCCGTGGGTGGCCTGGTGCTGACCGGTCAGCATCGTCGAGCGCGACGGCATGCACACCACCGACTGCGGCACGGCGCGCTCGTAGCGGATGCCCTCGGCGGCGAGCCGGTCGATCACCGGCGTGCGGGCGACGGTGCCGCCGTTGCAGCCGAGCGTGTCGTAGCGCTGCTGGTCGGTGGTGACGAACAGGATCCTGCGGCCCATCAGCCCGTGCCCTCCTGGGTCGAACCCCCGGTGCCGGTCACGTCCTGCGCGGCGGCGCGGGCGGCGACGACGTCGAGCAGGCCCTCGAGCGCAGCACCCGAAGCGCCGCCGATCACCAGCGCCATGACGTCGGGGGTGGCGTCGGTGCCGTAGACGGCCAGGCACGTGCCGTCGCCCAGGTCGATCACGTCGATGGTGCCGAGGTGCTCCCGGAAGGCGCCGCCGGCGATGCGGTACTGGAAGCGCCGGCTGATCGGGTCGTTGGTCACGACGTGCTCGACGAGCGGGATGCCCGACGCGAGCACGACGTGGCGGACGACGCCCTCGTCGGTCTCCTCGACGGTCGAGGAGACGATGCCGGGGAACCATTCGTGGATCGTCCCGGGGTCGCCGACCACCTGCCACACCGCATCGGCGCCGTGCGGCAGGCGGAGCTCTCGTCGCACCGTCGCCATCGGTCGATGATGGCACATTCTCGCAGTGTCAGTGCAGAAAGATGCCGGGCCGGCGGACACGCCGAGGAGCGGCGCCGGTGCGCGCGTCGGATTCCCGCTCCGACGCACGCCGATCGGGCCGTGACACCGATAGGTTCAGGGGGTCATCGAGCCAACGCGCTCCCACCGACGGTCGCACCGCGCCGACCGGAGAGGACCACCATGAGCAAGATCGCCGAACGCTCCGCGAAGGCCCAGGAGAACATCGACACGCTCGAGAACGCTCTCGAGCGCACCCAGGCGGCGCTGCGTGCCGCCGAGAAGGCCGACCTGACCGCGACGGCGGTCACCAAGAAGTCCCGCAAGCTGTTCAAGCTCGTCGTGATCCTCACCGTGGTCGGCGTCGCCGTCCTGGTGGTGAAGAAGTTCGTCGGCGGCGGCTCGAACCCGCCCGGGAACCCCGATCCGTACGGCGCGGACTCGACCGAGAAGTGACGTACCGGGTGTGGCGGACGCCGCACCCGGTCGTGTTTGGAAGCGTTTCCGACGTGGGTAGAACTGACCCATCGAAACCCGTCCCACGCCGCACCGGAGAGGAGCCATGACCTCATCCACCGACCCGTCCGGTGCACGCCGCGCCCTGGGTTCGGATGCGGTCGCCCCGGTGCAGCTGCTGAGCTGGGCCCCGGGCACGTGGGAGCAGCACGCCCGTGCGACCCGCCGTGCCGTCGCCGATGAGCACGGCGCGTCGTTCGACCTGGCCGGGTGGGTGCAGTCGGAGCGCGACGCCGGGACCGAGGTCGCAGCGGTCGCCTACCCGAACCCGCTCGTCCCGCTGCAGCTCGACGTGGACGAGTTGGCCCGCACCGCCGCCGGGCTGAGCGACGACTCCCAGGAGCGTCGGGTCTTCACGGGCGACACCATGCCGACCTCGCTGCGGGCCCTGCGCCGATGGGCGGGCGAGCAGCTCGAGGGGTCCGACTTCCCCGTCGACGACGTCGTGCTGGCGCTCAGCGAGCTGTCCACGAACGTCGAGCGCCACGCCGGCGGTTGGTTGACCGTCGACCTCATCCGCACCCAGGGCGTGCTGGTCGTCGCCGTGACGGACCCGCACCTGGAGCGGCTTCCACGCCTGCGCGACGTCAGCCCTGACGAGCTCACGGGGCGCGGCCTCTTGGTCGTCGCGTCGCTCTCGGCGATGTGGGGTGTGGTCGTCCGTCCGAGCTCGAAGACGGTGTGGGCGGTCATCCGCCCCGCCGGATCGAACTGAGCAGGACGCGGACTACCCTTCGTGGAGCTGGCGGATCCGACTGACGGAGGTGCGATGTCCGACGACGTGTTCTCGATCGAGGTGACCGGGGACGTGATCCTGCTGCGCGGGGAGCTCGACGCCCACACCGCGCCACAGCTGGACGAGGTCATCGTGGACATCGTGACCGGAGGTGCCGAGCAGCTCGTGCTCGACATGGGCGGGGTCGAGTTCGTCGACTCCAGCGGTCTGCGATCCCTGATCCGCGCACGCACCGAGGGCGACGCCGACCGCGTCGTCGTCATCCGCGATCCGAGCGCCGCCACCCTGCGGCTGCTCGAGATCACGGGCATGACCGAGCACTTCACCATCGAAGCCGCCGGATGAGCGCGGTGATCGAGTCCTCGTCGCCGGGCGACGAGCTCGAGCACCTGGTCCTGGACGTCCCCGCGACGACCGAGCACCTGCGCCTGCT
>JAFAFZ010000093.1 GCA_023423215.1 Actinomycetes bacterium | reverse complement strand
ATGAGACTGCCACCGTGGTGGTCGCCGACGCGGACGACGGCCGGTCGGGCGACGAGCCGGTCGACGCGACCTCGACCTTCGCCGCGGCCGCCGCGCGCTGGGCCGCCTCGCTCCCGCTCGAGGCGGGCGCCACCGCCGTCGAGGACGGCGACGAGGTCGAGCTGCGCTCCTGCGATCCGGGCCCGGACGTCGAGATCGCCGCCGCCGGGTCCGAGGGAGCCAGCGACGCGGTCGAGCACGCCTCGCTGCTCAACAGCATCGTCGCCGAGGTCGCCTCGTCGGCAGGCGCCGAGCTGGACGTCGCCCGCTGCTACGGCGCGGGCCTGGTCGAGCACTTCGGGGTCGAGCGCCTCTCGGACGAGGAGGGCCTGACCGACACCGACGAGTTCCTCGACGTCGCGACGTCCGTGGGCGACGCGTGCGACGTGCCGGGCGGCTGAGCGATCAGCTCGGCCGGGTCAGCCGGACAGCGAGCGCACGATGCGCTCGAGCAGCATGCCCAGGTACTCGTACGCCGCGTACACGGGCGCCTGCGGGTCGTCGTCGGCCGGTGCGTCGCCCTCTTCGGTGACGTCGAGCATCGTGCCGAGCACCAGGCGGATGTCGTTGATGCTGCGCATCCACGCCTCGACCTGCTCCTCGTCGAGCTCGTCCTGGTGGATCGTGGTGGAGACGACGTCGAGCGCGGCGAGGCGCTTCTCGATCAGCTCGGCGCCGGCGAGCACCGCGTAGCCCTGGTTGCGCTCCTCGTCGTCGCCGTAGGGCGGCGGGAAGAGCCGGCGCAGCGCCGGGCTGTCCGAGCCGAGCAGCTCGCGCAGCTGCTCGACGAGCTGCTCGATCAGGCCGCGCTCGTCCTCGGAGAGGTTCACCACGAACCGGCCCTGGCGGTTCCGGCGGAACGGCGGCTCGAAGACGCTGTCGAAGAAGCCCATCGCGTCGCCCGCTCAGTCCTGCTGCATCGTGGCCCACAGGCCGTGCTCGTGGAGACGGAAGACGTCGCGCTCGGCATCCGAGCGGCTGCCGTTCGACACCACCGCCTTGCCCTCGGTGTGCACCTGCATCATCAGGCGGTCCGCCTCGTCGCGGGAGTACCCGAACAGCTTCTGCAGCACGAAGCTGACGTAGGACATCAGGTTGATGGGGTCGTTCCAGACGATCACGACCCACGGCGACGCGGTGTCGGCCGTCGCGTCGACGTCGGGTTCGGCGACCTCGAGCGGGGCGGTCGAGCTCATGGCGTGGCGACGCGCCGCTGGACAGGGCGCTCGTCCGGGGCCTCCGCGGCGGCGACCGGGCCGGACAGGCCCAGGTGGAACCACGTCATCAGGCCGACGACCGTCGTGGCGCCGACGATGTGCAGGATGACCAGCCACGGTGGGATGCCCAGCTCGTACTGCAGGTAGCCGATGCCGCCCTGCGCCACGATCGCGACGAGCAGCCGGTAGCCCCGTCGCAGGATGTCGGCCGGGGCGTGGCGGCGGGCGAGCACCGTGAGCAGCACCACCACCAGCGACAGGAACACCCACATGTTGATGCTGTGCACCCGCACGACGTCGGGGATGAAGAAGCCGAAGCGCTCGGCCTCGGCGTCGCCCGCGTGCGGGCCGCTGCCGGTGACGACGGGCCCCGTCACCATGAGCGCGGTCGCCGCGACGACCGCCGCCCGCGACAGGTTCAGCTCGACGGGTCGCACCCGTGGTCGGCGCGGAGAGTCGTCGTGCGAGGCCCGCCACAGCAGCACGACCACGTCCACCAGCAGGATCATCGACAGGACGAAGTGCCCCGCCACGGCGGCGGGGTGCAGGTGGACCAGGACGGTGATGCCGCCGAGCACGATCTGGCCGAGCACGCCGCCGACCAGGCCGACCGACCACCACACCAGGTCCCGTCGGTAGGGACGACGCCGCAGCGAGCCGAGCACCGCCGCCGCGACGGACACCGAGACCAGGCCGGTGATCAGGCGGTTCGCCTGCTCGATCGCCTGGTTCGGGTCGCCGAAGCGCAGCAGCTCCTCGTCGGTGCAGCGGGGCCAGGTCTCGCAGCCCATGCCCGAGCCGGTCAGGCGGACCGCCGCGCCGGTGACGACGATGCCCGAGATGAGCAGGAGCGCCACGACCACGACGGCGCGGTAGGTCGACGGCGACAACGTCCAGCGTTCGGCGGGGGGCTCCGACGGCTCGCTCGCGGGGGTCATCGACCCGAAGGTTAGAGCAGCCCCCCGGCGGGTCGGCCAGCCGGGGCCGGGCACCCGGTCGGCCCCTCGGGCCAACGGCGGGGGAGGGGCTCCGGAGGGGTGAAGGTGCGTGCGCGTTGGCTCGCGGCGGGGACCGCAACGTACGTTGTGACCCGTCATGGTCGCGCCGGCGCTCCCCCAACCGATCACCATCGGTGCCCGCGTCAGTGCCTACGTCGCACTGACCAAACCGCGCATCATCGAGCTGCTGCTCGTCACCACGGTGCCGACGATGGTCGTCGCCGAGGGCGGGGCGCCCTCGCTGTGGCTGATGTTCGCCACGGTCGTGGGCGGATCGCTCGCCGCCGGCGGCGCCAACGCCATCAACATGTACGTCGACCGGGACATCGACGCCCTGATGGAGCGCACGAAGGGCCGCCCGCTGGTGACCGGCGCCGTGACCCCCCGCTCCGCCCTGGTCTTCGCCGTCGCGATCGAGGCCGTCGCCTTCCTGTGGCTCTGGACCGTGGTCAACCCGCTCTCCGCGGTGCTGGGCCTGTCCGCCTGCCTCTTCTACGTCTTCGTCTACACGCTGTGGTTGAAGCGCTCGTCGAAGCAGAACATCGTCATCGGCGGGATCGCGGGGTGCATCCCGGTCCTGATCGGCTGGTCCGCGGTGACCGACTCGGTCAGCGCCACCTTCAGCCTGGCCCCGCTGTCGCTGTTCGCCCTCATGTTCTTCTGGACGCCCCCGCACTTCTGGGCGCTCGCCATCAAGTACAAGGACGACTACGCACGTGTCGACGTGCCGATGCTGCCCGTGGTCGCGAGCCATCGCGAGACCACCCGGCAGATCGTCGGCTACACGCTGCTCGTCGTCGCCTCGTCGCTCGTGTTCGGCTGGGCAGCCGAGCTCGGCCCCCTCTACTGGCTCTCCGCGATCGTGCTGGGCGCCGTGTTCACGTGGTTCTCGATCGAGGTGCTGCGCACCGAGTCACCCGCCCGGGCGATCCGGCTGTTCACCTTCTCGATCACCTACATCACCCTGCTCTTCGGGGCGATGGCAGCCGACGTGCTCCTGCGCAACGGCTGGTGAACTGAGGGTTTTCTTCGCTGGTGGGCGGTCGCGGTAAGGTCCGTCCGCAGCGGTGGGACCGCTGGTCCCGGGCACGCGTGCCCGGGGCGACGGACCCGTGGGATCCGGTCCCCGGATCGATCGACCATGGTGGAGACAGCCTCCTGCGGGCGGCGCACACGAGGGCACATCAGACATGGCACTGACGGAGACGAGACCGACGACCGACGGCGATGCCGTCGTCGCCCCGCAGCAGCCGGCGCCCAGTGCGGTCGAGCGGCTGATCGGCAGCGGTGACCACCTCTCCATCGGCCGGACCTTCATCATCGTCGCCCTGGTGCTCGGCCTCGTCTCGCTCGTCGGCCTGGTGCTCTCGGGCGTCGACGTCGTCGCCGACAACGACCTGCTGGGCTCCGCGGCCCCGTTGGTGTGGGCCAGCTCCTCGCTCGCACTGGTGCTCGCCGGCGTCATGCCGCTGCTGCTCGGCCTGGCCATCTGCATCGTGCCGCTGCAGGTCGGCAGCCCCTCGATCTCGTTCCCGCGTGCCGCCGCCCTCGCCCTGTGGGGCTGGGTCGTCGGCGCCATCGTGTTCGCCGTCAGCGTCGCCCTCGAGGGCGGCATCGGCGGCACGGACATGGACGCCGCCCGCCTCGGCAACCTGGCCGCCGGCCTGATGATGGTCTCGCTCGGCCTGGCCGCCGTCACGGTCGCCACGACCGTCGCGACGCACCGCCCGCTCGGGATGGGCCTGGCGAAGGTGCCCTTCTTCTCCTGGTCGATGCTCGTCGCCGCCCCGATCTGGATCGTCACCCTGGGTGCGGCCTTCGGTGGCGTCGTGCTGGGCCAGGTCGGCCAGCTCAACGCCGCCGGCCTGGCGCTCAACTACACGAACGAGGTCGCCTGGGCCTGGCGTGCCCCCAGCGTCTACCTGCTCGCCATCCCGGTGCTCGGCATCGCCGCCGACGTCGCCGCCAAGGCCGCCGGTCGCCGCATCGGCCCCTACGGCATGGTGCAGGGCTTCATCGCCGCCTACGGCGTGCTCTCGTTCGGCGCCTGGGCGCAGACGCCCCGCTCGATGAACAACATCATCTGGATCGGCTGGGTCGTCGTCGCCGCGCTGCCGGTCCTCGGCCTGCTCGGCGCCCTCGCCGACACGCTGCGCCGCGGCAAGCCCGCCTTCTCGGCGGCTGCGCTCTCGGTCCCGCTCTCGCTGGTCCTCGTGCTCGGCGGCGTGCTCGCCGCGGCACTCGAGGCGCTCGACACCGCCGGCACCGAGTCGCTGTTCGGCTTCAACAGCGTCTGGCTCGAGTCCGCCCAGCTGTTCTTCCTGGCCTCGGCCGCCCTCGTCGGCGCCGTCGGTGGCCTCGCCTATTGGAGCGACAAGCTCTGGGGCGAGACGAAGGACGCCTCGTCGAAGGCCGCCGTCACGGCGCTGCTGCTCGGCGGCGGGCTGCTCGGCCTGGTCGTCGGCCTCCAGGGCGTGCTGCTCGCCAGCAGCGACGGCCTGGCGGACGAGCTCTTCGGCATCGGCATCGCCGCCGGCGCAGCCCTGCTGGCCCTCGGCGTGCTGTCCGCGCTGGGCGGGGCGCTCGGCGCGGCCCGCTCGGGTGCCGACGGCCCCACCCAGGTCGACGAGACCGGGCTGACCCTCGAGTGGGCGACCGCCTCGCCGCCCGCCCCGGGCAACTTCACCGAGCCGCTGCCGCCGGTCCGGAGCCCGTACCCGCTGTTGGACCTCCGTGCCGGAGACGCCGACGAGGAGACCAACTGACATGGCCGACACGACCGCCAGCCTGCCGGCCCCGACGCTGCCGGCGACCATGCCCCGTCGACGTGAGCTGCTCTTCGGCACCGCGTTCGCCACGGCCGGCGTGTCGATGGTGCTCATCTCGCTCATCGGCAACTACATCGCCACCCGCGACCTGACCGGCGCCGCCTGGCTCGCCGACAACCAGCTCGCGCTGACCCAGCCCAACATGCAGCTCGTCACCCTCGGAATGTCCGTCGTGACGATGCAGTGGGCGGTCTGGTCGATCAGCCGCGACGACCGCTACCACACGTACCTGGCGCTGGGCGTCACGCTGCTGCTCGGCATCGCCTTCGTGAACCAGACCTCGTTCCTCTACAGCGAGGCCGGCGTCACGATCACCCAGCCCGAGGGTCCGCTCTTCTACGCGGTGACCGGCGGCCACCTCGCCATGGTCATCGCCGGACTGCTCTTCATCGTCCTGATGGCGTTCCGCACGCTGGGCGGGCAGTACTCGAGCCGTCAGCCCGACGGCGTCGGTGCCGCTGCGGTGTTCTGGTACGCAGCCGTCGCGCTGTACGCCGTCATCTGGTTCGCCGTCTACGTGCAGAAGTGAGCGAGAGATGATCACGCGCGGTTCCAAGTTCTTCTACGGCGCAGCGGCGGTCGCGTACTTCACCGCGCTGGTCTACGGCTTCATCACGGGCGCGGCCGCACACGGCGGCGTGCTCGACGTGTTCAGCAACGGCGACCTGGTGGACTCGATCATCGGTCCGATCAGCTTCGGTTGGAAGGGCTGGGTCGGCGACCAGGTCGGCTACTCGGTCCTCATGGGCTTCGCGGCCGTCATGGCGGTGCTCGGCGGGTTCCACACCGCCTTCCGCGACGGCAACGCCGAGGCGCTCGTGCAGATGCAGGGTGCGGACGTCACGCCCGAGACCGCCGACCTGCGGGTCGTCACCCCCCAGGGCCTGAGCTACTGGCCGCTGGTCGCGGCGTTCTCGGCGGGCGCGGTCATCATCGGCTGGACCTTCTCCGAGATCCTCTTCGTGGTCGGCGTCGTCGGCCTGGTGGTCGCGGCGTCCGAGTGGACGGTCCGGGCCTGGTCCGAGCGCATCTCGGACGACCCCGCCACCAACGTCGCCGCCCGCAACAAGTTCATGCGGCCGATCGAGGTGCCCGTCGGTGCCACGGTCGCCGCGCTGGCGATCGTCTTCCTGATGTCGCGCATCCTGCTGGCCGTCTCGAAGGTCGGCGCGGTGTTCGTCATCATCGGTGTCGCCATCGTGGTGTTCGGTGTCGCGGTGCTGCTCGCCAGCCGCCCGCACCTGAAGCGCTCGGTGCTCGTCGGTGCGCTGCTCGTCGGTGCGCTGCTGCTGCTGGTCGGCGGCATCATCGGCGGCGTCGCGGGTCCTGCGGAGCGGGAGCACCACGGCGAGGAAGAACACGGTGCAGGGCTGGTCGTGACGGTGCCCACGGGTGCGGTCACCGCTGGCGGGTCGGTCACGCTCGACGGTTCGACCGTCGGCTACTGAGAGGTCGGAAGTGCGGAACAAGCGCAGTGCACTCGTCATCACGCTGATCACGCTGGTCATCGTCCTGCTCGGCGGCTGGCTGATCGTCCGGGACATCGGCCTGCCCGAGGGGCGGCCGCTCACCACGCTGTCGCCCCGCGGCGAGAAGGCCCAGCAGATCCAGGACCTGATCATCCCGGTGTTCATCATCGCCGGCATCGTGTTCGTGCTGGTCGAGGTCGGCATCGTGTGGCTGGTCACCCGGTTCCGCCGCCGCAACGACGACGTCGACGGCGTGGACGAGCCGACGCAGCTGCACGGCAACACCAAGCTCGAGGTCACCTGGACGATCGTCCCGGCGCTGATGCTGGCCGTGCTGGCCGTGTTCAACGTCAACGCCATCCTCGCCATGGACGACGCGGAGGATCCGCTCGAGATCACCGTCATCGGCCAGCAGTGGTGGTGGGAGTACCGCTACGACCTGGACTCCGACGGTGCGCCGGACATCATCACCGCCACCGAGGCCGCCATCCCGGTCGGACGTGACGTCGTGTTCAAGATCCAGTCCAACGACGTGATCCACAGCTTCTGGATCCCGGCGCTCGCCGGGAAGCTGGACGCCGTGCCGGGTCGCACCCACGAGCGGGTCATGCGGGCCGACGAGGTCGGCATGTTCCAGGGCCAGTGCACCGAGTACTGCGGCCTCTCCCACGGCGTCATGCGCATGCAGGTGAAGGCGCTCGAGCAGGCCGACTACGAGACCTGGGTCCAGCGGATGACCACGGCTCCGGACCAGCCGGACGCCAGCGACACGCTCGCGGTCGAGGGCCAGAAGCTGTTCGTGGCGCAGTGCTCCTTCTGCCACCAGGTCAACGGCCTCACCGACACCTCGGAGGAGCCGTTCACCTACAGCGACACGCCGGATCCGGACTACGGCAAGACGGTCCAGATCACGATGGCGTCCGGCAACGCCCCGAACCTGACGCACTTCATGATGCGCGACTACTTCGCCGGGGGCCTGCTGCCGCTGTACGAGGACGTGCCGGCCGGCGACGCCCGCCTCGAGGACCCCTCGGCGGTCGAGGCCATCCCGACGGGCACCCCGCACGAGAACAACATCAAGGCGTGGCTCCGGAACCCGGAGGACATCAAGCCGATGGACCCCGACAACAACCAGGGCATGCCGAACTACAACCTCAGCGAAGACCAGATCGAGCAGCTGACGGCGTACCTGCTCACCCTGAAGTGATCGAGCGCAGGAAGAACGACATGACGAGCCACCTGATGAACGAGCAAGGGAAGGGATGACCTGATGGCGATCATCGAGGAACATCCACCGCTGGAGCTGACCACCGGCAAGCCCGCCGCCCCGACGAACCCGATCGGCGTGTTCGCGCGGCCCAAGGCCTCGCACGGCTGGCGCTCCTGGGTCAACACCGTCGATCACAAGAAGATCGGCATCATGTACGGCGTCGCGTCGTTCTTCTTCCTGCTGGTGGGCGGCTCCGAGGCGCTGCTGATCCGCCTGCAGCTCGCGGTGCCGGGCAACCAGCTGCTCTCGGCCGACCTGTACAACCAGGTCTTCACGATGCACGGCGTCACCATGGTGTTCATGGTCGTCATGCCGATGGCCTCGGCCTTCGCGAACTACCTGCTGCCGCTGCAGATCGGCGCACGCGACGTGTCGTTCCCCCGCATGAACGCCCTGTCGCTGTGGGTCTGGCTCGCCGGCGCCATCTTCTTCAACACCTCGTGGCTGTTCGGCCAGGGCGCCAACGGCGGCTGGTTCAACTACGCCCCGAACTCCGGTGTGGTGTTCTCACCCGGCCACGGCATCGACTTCTACGCCATCGGCCTGCTCATCATGGGCATCGGCTCGACCGTCTCGGCGGTCAACCTGACGGTGACCGTGCTGAACATGCGTGCCCCGGGCATGTCGCTCATGAAGATGCCGGTCTTCACCTGGATGACCTTCGTCGTGCAGGTCCTGCTGGTCTTCGCCCTGCCGGTCATCACCGTGGCGCTGATCCTGCTGATGCTCGACCGCCTCTTCGGTGCGGCGTTCTTCGACGCCTCCAAGGGCGGTGATCCGTTCCTCTGGGAGCACCTCTTCTGGATCTTCGGACATCCGGAGGTCTACATCATGGTGCTCCCTGCGTTCGGCATCGTCTCCGAGATCATCCCGGTGTTCTCCCGCAAGCCGATCTTCGGCTACCCGTTCATGGTCGGCTCCGGCATCGCCATCGGCTTCATGGGCTGGGGCGTGTGGGCGCACCACATGTTCGCCTCGGGCATGGGCCAGCTCTCGGTGCTCGCCTTCTCGCTCGCCACGATGTTCATCGCGGTGCCCACCGGCGTGAAGATCCTGAACTGGCTGGCCACCATGTACGGCGGCCGCCTGCGGTTCACCACCGCCATGCTCTTCTCGGTCGGCCTGGTCGGAATGTTCACCATCGGCGGCCTGTCGGGCGTGTCGCACGCCTTCGCCCCGGCCGACACCCAGCAGACGGACACCTACTACATCGTCGCCCACTTCCACTACGTGCTCTTCGGCGGTGCGCTGCTCGGCCTGTTCGGCGGCATGTACTTCTGGTGGCCGAAGATGTTCGGCCACTTCCTGGGCGAGCGCCTCGGTAAGTGGAACTTCTGGCTGATGCTGGTCGGCTTCAACCTGACCTTCGGCCCGATGCACATCCTGGGCCTGCAGGGCATGATGCGGCGGACCTACACCTACACCGAGGGCCAGGGCTTCAACACCTGGAACCTGGTGTCGACCATCGGTGCGTTCACCATCGCCCTGTCGCTGATCATCTTCATGATCAACATCGGCGCCAGCTACCGGAAGCACCGCCGCAACCCGGTCAACCCGGGTCCGGATCCGTGGGACGCACGCAGCCTGGAGTGGATGATCCCGTCGCCCACCCCGGAGCACAACTTCGACGAGGTCCCCGTCGTCGAGGAGTTCGACGAGTTCTGGCACCGCAAGTACGGCCACGACGAGAACGGCCGCCTGGTGCGCATCGCGAAGACCGAGGACGTCGTCCAGAAGGGTGACGCCACCGACGTGCACCTGCCGTCGCCGTCCTACTGGCCGCTCGTGCTCGCCCTGGGCCTGCCGCTGGTCGGCTACGGCCTCATCTTCAACCTGTGGTGGGCGGTCCCGGGCGTGATCCACGTCGTCGCGGCGATCTTCGGGTGGGTCAAGGAGCCGGCCACGGACCCAGACGCCGGCCCCCACCCCCACCC
>JAFAFZ010000226.1 GCA_023423215.1 Actinomycetes bacterium | reverse complement strand
CGATTCGTCGCTACTCGGGCGCGGCGTGGTGGTGGTGGGTGCCTCCGGTCGGCTCGATTCGTCGCTACTCGGGCGCGGCGTGGTGGTGGTGGGCCGCCTCCGGCCGGGTCCGATTCGTCGCTACTCGGGCGCGGGCATCGCGAGACGCCGGACGCCCGCACGCCCGACCTCCCGCACCGCGGCCCCCACCGCCCCGGAAGTACGGTCGCGGACATGAGCGACGACCTCCTCGACGTGGACCTGCTGGCCTTCGAGCGTGGTGACGCCGGCCAGCGCCGTGCCGTCGTCGACGGGGTCATGACCAGCCTCGAGAACGGCTTCGTCTACACCAGCCACGACCTCTCCGAGGACCTGCTCGACACCGCCTACGGCATGCTCGCCGAGTTCTTCACCCTCTCCATCGACGAGAAGCAGCTCTCCGTCGCCCCCGGCTCCCACGGCCAGACCGGCTACACGGGCCTGCTCGTGGAGACCGCCGCCACCTCCGACGCGCCGGACTGGAAGGAGATGCTGAACTGGGGCTCGAACCTGCCGGACGGGCACCCCCTCAAGCGCAAGTACCCGCACCGCTACATGGACCAGGTGCTGCCCGAGGTGCAGGTGCCCGGCATCACCGCCGTCCTCAACGAGTTCCACGACCGCACGCTCGACCTGCAGCGCCGCTTCCTCCGCATCATCGCGGTCGGCCTGGGCGCGCACGAGCACTTCTTCGACTCGATGCTCACCGACGGCACCACGCTGACGCGGGCGATCCGCTACCCCCCGATGAGCGAGGCACCCGCCTCCGCCGGGACGCAGAAGCCGCACGTCTGGGCCGGCGCGCACGGCGACATCAACCTGACCACCGCCCTCCCCCGTGCGACCGCGAAGGGCCTGCAGGTCCTGGTCGACGCGGACCCCTCGGTCCCGCCCGGGACCGTCGACGAGCACGGCGAACCGGTCACCGGCCGCTGGGTCGACGCCGCGCCCCCCGAGGGCCACGTGATCGTCAACACCGGCATCATGCTGGAGCGCCTGACCAACGGCCGCATCCCCGTCGGCGTGCACCAGGTCGTCGCCGACCCCTCCGAACCGGGCGAGCGCTACTCGGTCGTGCAGTTCAGCCACCCGACCCCGTGGACGGTCCTGTCGCCGATCGCGTCGTGCATCACCGACGAGCACCCGCAGCGCTACGCCGGCATCGAGGCGGGCGACCTGCTCGACCAGGTCATCTACGAGATCAACCTGGTCGAGGACGGCCGCCGCGTCGACGGCGGGGTCGACGGCGACGACGACAGCGACTGACGGCGGAGCCGGGGTTCGGGACGGAGCCCCTCCACCGCGTGGGAACATGCGGGGCGAACCGTACCGAGGGGGAACAGGGACAGATGAGCCGCGTGGTGTTGGTGCACGGCGCCTTCAACGAGTTGTGGGGCCCGAACGAGATCCTGGGGCGCTGGTTCCCCGCGCTGCGCGACGGCCTCTGGCACGTCGGCGCGGACATCTCGCTCGAGGACGTCGGCATGGTCTTCTACGGCGACATCCTCCGCCTGGACCCCGACCAGGGCGAGATGCCCGACCCGGTCGACCTGGCCGCGAAGGCCGGGCTGGTCGACGCCATCAACAAGGTGTCGGGCGCCGACGGGCTCGCCACGGTCGCCGACGCGATCGGCAAGCACGCCAACGAGAAGCTCATCGACCAGGCGGGCCGCTTCCTCGCCGTCGGCGACGTGCGCTCGCGCATCCGCGAGCGCATGGACCGCGAGCTCGGCCCCGACACCGAGCTCGTCATCTCGCACTCGCTCGGCACCGTCGTCAGCTACCAGGTGCTCTCCGCACGACCCGAGCTGAGCCCGGCGCTCATCACGATGGGATCCCCGCTCGCGACCTCGTTCGTGTTCGGCCAGCTCCACCCCGCGCCGGTCGACGGCGTCGGGCACTGGCCCGGCGGCGTGCGCTCCTGGACGAACATCGCAGCCGTCGGCGACCCCGCCTGCGGTGGCACCGGGCTGGCATCGCACTTCGGTGACCGCGTCGACGACCACCTGGTCGACAACGGCCACCGCGCCCACGACCCCGAGCCGTACCTGAACGCAAAGGTCACCGGCGCAGCGGTCGCCGCCGCGCTCGGCCTCCAGGGCGGCTGAGGGCACCGAACAGCAGCACCCGACGGACACCCGAGCAACGGAGGGACCCATGAGCGACACCGACACGACCGGGACGGTGCAGGTGCGCACCGTCGGTCCGGTCACGATCGTCACGATCGACCGGCCCGAGGTCCGCAACGCCGTCGACCGTCCTACCGCCGCGGCGCTGCACCAGGCGTTCCAGGCGTTCGACCTCGACCCGGACCAGAGCGTCGCCGTGCTCACCGGCGCCGGCGGCACGTTCTGCTCGGGCGCCGATCTCGGTGCGATCGCCGCCGGGCGCGGCAACCGCGTGCTCGAGGACCAGGACGAGCCCGGCCCGATGGGACCGACTCGGCTGCAGCTCTCGAAGCCCGTGATCGCCGCGGTCGAGGGCTACGCCGTCGCGGGCGGCATCGAGCTCGCCATCTGGTGCGATCTGCGGGTCGCCGCGCACGACGCGGTCTTCGGCGTCTACTGCCGACGCTGGGGCGTCCCGCTCATCGACGGCGGTGCGGTGCGGCTGCCGCGGCTGATCGGCCAGAGCCACGCCATGGACCTGATCCTCACCGGGCGCGGCGTCTCGGGCGACGAGGCCCGGTCGATGGGCCTGGTCAACCGCCTGTGCGAGCCCGGCGCCGCGCTCGACACCGCGGTCGAGCTGGCGACGCACCTGTCGAGCTTCCCGCAGCTCTGCATGCGCAACGACCGACACGTCGCGCTCGCCCAGTGGGACCTGCCCCACGTCGACGCCATGCGGCTGGAGACCCAGCTCGGACTGGACTCGGTGAACTCCGAGGAGACCGCCGCGGCGGTCGGTCGCTTCGTCGGCGGCGAGGGCCGCGGCGGCAGCGGCGTCTGACCGCTCGGGGCAGCGGCTGACCGGGGCAGCAGCGGCTCGGCCGCGCAGCACCGCCCTCTACGCCGTGGGCAGGAGCGAGTTCAGGAAGTCGATGATCGTGTCGATCCAGCGCTCCAGGTCCGGCACGTGGGCACGGAACTCCTCGGGGCCGTCGTCGACGACGATCATCTCGTAGCGGTCGCCGATGCCGGCGTCCTCGTACGCCTGCTGCACCAGCTGTCCCTGCGACGGCGCGGCCCACGGGTCGTCCGCACCGTGGATCGCCAGGACCGGCGCGGCGTCGGGTCCGACGTGGGTCTGCACCGAACCGTCCAGCAGCTGGGCGTCGCACTCGCGGCCGCACTGCACGTAGCGGCGCACCGCGTCGGTGAACATCGGCTGCTCGACGAACTCGGTCAGGTCCGCCACGGGCGCGAGCGCGACGGCGGCGATGATCGACGAGTCGACCGCAGCCAGCTCGGGCGGCAGGTCGGCGGGCTCCAGCTCCGGATCGCCGGAGGTGGCGGCGAGCAGCTCGACCAGGTTCCCGCCGGCGGAGTGACCCATCGCGGCGACGGCGGTCGGATCCCAGCCCTGGGTCGTGGCGTTGGCCTTGATCCACCGCACCGCACGCTTCGCATCCATCAGTGCGGTCGGGAACGGGTTCTGTCCGTCGTCGGTGGTCAAGCGGTAGTTGGCGGCGACGACGTCCCAGCCGTCGTCCAGCAACGGCTGCACGTAGGCGGAGACCGAGCCCTGCTTGTCACCGCCGACGAACCCGCCGCCGTGCAGCCACAGCACCACCGGCTTCACGCCGAGCGCGTCCGAGCGGTAGATGTCGAGCTCCTGCGACCCGCCGCAGTCCTGGTCGTTCGTCCCACAGCCCACGATCGGGCCGTACGCCAGGTCGACCTCACGCGGCGGGGCCATCGAGGTCGGCGGCGGCGTCTCGTCGTCCGATCCGCACGCGGCGGCCAGCACCACGAAGGTCAGGACGGCGAGCGCGCCGAGCAGGCGGCGAGCGCGCCTGCGACGGATCCGGAACGACGACGAGGGGGACAGCGGACGATCAGTCGCCGAGGAGCTCGAAGCGCATGCGGCGCATCGTAGGGCCGGTTCTCGCCCGGGTCGGCGGCACGTCGGGCAGCGCGTCCCGGACGACCCCGAGCTCGGGCGAGACTGTCGCCCATGCCGAAGGACGCACGAGAGGACGCCGGGGCGTTCAAGCACTTCCTCGACCCGGCCGCGGTGCGGCGCATGGCCGACGCGTTCGCCGCAGCGGACCCGACCTTCGAACGGGAGCAGTTCGTGGCGCTCGCCGGCGACGGCATCGAGGACCTGGAGCTGAAGGCACGTGTCGCCCAGGTCGCACATGCGCTGCAGTTCTGCCTGCCGTCGGACTTCGCCGCCGCCGTGGCGGTCGTCGACCGGTTGGTCGGCGTCGAGACGATGGACGGGCTGTTCATGTGGCCGGTCACCGACTGGGTCGCCCGAGCGGGGCGCGACTCGCCCGAGCAGGCGCTCGAGCTGCTGGCCCGGCTGACGCCGTACTCGACCGGCGAGTTCGCGGTGCGTCCCTTCATCGACGACGATCCGGCGGGTGTGCTCGACCGCTTCGCCGAGTGGGCGGGCCGCGACGACGAGCACGTGCGACGCCTCGTCTCCGAGGGCACACGACCGCGACTGCCCTGGGCGCCGCGGCTGGCCGTCGCCGAGGCCGATCCCGGCTACGCGGTGCACCTGCTGGACCGACTGGTCGACGACCCCTCCGAGTTCGTCCGGCGCTCGGTGTCGAACCACCTGAACGACCTGTGCAAGGTGGACGTCGACCTGGCGCTCGCGACGGCGCACCGCTGGGCCGAACAGGGCGCTGCGGCCGCGTCGGCAGGCGACGAGACGACGGCGCAGCGCATCGACTGGGTGATCCGCCGCGGCCTGCGCACCCTGGTGAAGGCGGGCGATCCGGACACCATGCGGCTGCTCGGCCACGACCCCGACGTCCCGATCGAGGTGCTCGAGTTCCGGGTGACGACTCCCGTCGTCACCGTCGGCGAGCACGCCGAGCTGCTGCTGGTGCTGCGCTCGCTCGACGACGTCGACCACCGCGTGGTGGTGGACCACGTCGTGCACCTGCGCCTGGCGAACGACAAGCTCGGGCCCAAGGTGTTCAAGTGGTCGACCTTCGACCTGGCGGCGGGGGAGCAGCGCACGCTGACCAAGCGCCACAGCATGAAGCCCGTGACGATCCGCACCTACCGGCCGGGCGAGCACCTGGTCGAGGTCCAGGTCAACGGCCGGGTCGTCGCGTCCGACACCTTCGAGCTGCGCGTTCCCTGACGGTCGCGGGGTCGGGTACGGTCCCCGCCACCACGGCGCAGGGGCCGTCGAGGGGAACGGGGGACGTGTCATGAGGTTCTGCTACGCCGAGGCGATGACCGATCCGTCGTTCTACGTGCCGCTCGCGCAGGCGGCCGAGGACGCGGGCTTCGACTCGTTCCTGGTGCCGGACTCGGTGGCCTACCCCGAGGTCTCGGACTCGAAGTACCCCTTCAACCCGGACGGCTCGCGCGAGTTCCTGCAGGAGAAGCCGTTCATCGAGCCCTTCGTGCTGATCGGCGCGCTCGGCACGGTGACCGAGCGCATCCGCTTCACGATCTCGGTGCTGAAGCTCCCGATCCGCCACCCGGTGCACACCGCGAAGCTGGCCTCGAGCGCGGCGGTCATGAGCGGCGGTCGAGTGAACCTAGGTGTCGGCGTCAGCCCGTGGCCCGACGACTACGCGCTGACCGAGACGCCCTGGGCGAAGCGCGGCAAGCGCATGGACGAGTGCATCGAGGTGCTCGAGGGCCTGCTCTCCGGCGAGTTCTACGAGCACCACGGCGAGATGTACGACATCCCGTCGATCCAGATCTGCCCGGTGCCCGACCAGCACGTTCCCTTGCTCGTCGGCGGCCACTCCGAAGCGGCGCTGAAGCGTGCGGCCCGTCTGGACGGCTGGATCCACGGCGGCGGGGAGCACGAGGACCTGCCGACGATGATCGCCCGGCTGCACGAGCTGCGCGCGCAGACCGACAAGGCGGACGAGCCGTTCGAGATCCAGGTGATCAGCGCGGATGCCTACTCGGTCGACGGGCTGCGCGGCCTCGAGGAGCAGGGCGTCACCGAGGTGATGGTCGGCTTCCGCTGGCCCTACGAGGTCGGCCCCGACACCCAGCCGCTGCAGGAGAAGATCGACGCCCTGCGCCGCTACGCCGACACCACGATCAGCGCCTACCGCAGCTGAGGGCCGGCTCCAGCGGAGTGAGGTCTTCAGGTGCGATCCTGCGCGCCCAGAGCGCGAGATCGCACCCGAAGATCCAACAGCGCGGGGCGGGTGAACCTCAGCGCTCGGCCTTGAAGGCGTGCATCGTGAGCGGGCCGAAGACGGCGAGCAGCACTGCGCACGCCAGCAGCACCCAGCCGACCTGGCTCATGTCGACGTCGCCGTGCATCAGCCCACGGGCGGCGGTGGCCAGGTGGCTGATCGGGTTGACCTTCACGACCGCCTGGATCCAACCGGGCATCGTGGCGGGGTCGACGTAGACGTTGCTCGCGAAGGTCAGCGGGAAGATGAACAGCATGCTGACCGACATGACCGACTCGGGCGTCTGCGAGCGCAGGCCGACGAGGGTCCAGATCCAGCTGATGCAGAACGCGAACACCAGCAGCAGCGCCACTGCCGCCACGACACCGACGACGCCGCCCTCGGGTCGGAACCCGAGCACCAGGCCGAGCGTCACGATGACGACGGACGCGGCCGTGTAGCGGATCACGTCGCCGAGCAGCGCGCCCACCAGGACCGACGGCTGCCAGATCGGCAGCGAGCGGAAGCGGTCGAAGACGCCCTTGTGGATGTCGGTGTTGATGGCGACGCCGGTGTACATCGTGATCATCACGATGCTGACGACGAGGATGCCGGGCAGCAGCTGGTGCAGGTACTCCTTCGGCGATCCGGCGAGCGCGCCGCCGAAGAGGTACGTGAACGTCAGCGTGATCATGATCGGGAAGGCGGTCACGTCGAAGAGCTGCATCGGGATGTGCTTGATCTTCAGCACGGCGCGCCACCCGAAGGTCAGCGATGCGGACAGCGAGCTCGGGCGGCTCGGGCGTTCGCCCTCGGCCAGCGCGGCGCGCAGCGCGGCGGCCGAGACGGTGGCGGCATCGGCGCCGGCGAGGGAGTCGGGGGTGGTGGCGCTCATCGGGTCTCCTCGAGATGTTAGTCGGCGGCGGTCGGGTCGTCGGAGGGGTCGGTGGCGGGGTGGCCGGTCAGGGCGAGGAACACCTCGTCCAGGCTGGGCTGGCCGAGCACGAACTCGCCGACGGCGATGCCCGCGGCGCCCAGCTCGGTGAGCGCGGCGCCCGCTCGTTCGGGATCGGACACCCGTGCGGACAGCGCGGCGCGGTCGGACTCGAGCTGCACGGGCGTGTCGAGCACGCGCCGCAGGATCGCCTCGGCGTCGAGGCGACGATCGGGGTCGTGCAGCCGCACGTGCAGCGAACCGGAGCCGACCGAGGCCTTCAGCTCGACGGCGGTGCCCTCGGCGATGACCTTGCCCGAGTCGATGATCGAGATGCGGTCCGCCAGCTGGTCGGCCTCTTCCAGGTACTGCGTCGTGAGCAGCACCGTGGTGCCCTCTTCCACGAGCGCCCGGACGATGTCCCACACCTGGTTCCGGCTGCGCGGGTCGAGCCCGGTGGTCGGCTCGTCCAGGAAGATCAGGTCCGGCGTGACGACGATGCTGGCCGCGATGTCCAGGCGGCGGCGCATGCCGCCCGAGTAGTTCTTCACCTGCTTGTCCGCGGCCTCGGTCAGCCCGAACGCCTCGAGCAGGTCGGCGCCACGGGCCTTGGCAGCCGCCGGCTTGTAGCCGAGCAGCCGGCCGAGCAGCACGAGGTTCTCGATGCCGGTCAGGTCCTCGTCGACGGAGGCGAACTGCCCGGTCAGGCTGACCCGCCGGCGGACCGCATCCGCCTCGGTCGTCACGTCGTGGCCGAAGACCCGCGCCGAGCCGCCGTCGAGGGACAGCAGCGTGGCGAGCAGCCGGATCGTCGTCGTCTTGCCGGCACCGTTGGGCCCGAGGAAGCCGTGCACCGTGCCGGGCCGGACCGCCAGGTCCACCCCGTCGACCGCACGTGCGTCCCCGAAGGTCTTCACGATGCCGGTCGCCTCGATCGCGAGGTCGCTCACCTTCGTCTCCTGTCGTCCGCTTCGGCGTGACCGGACCGACGCCCCAACGGAGTCGATCCGGTCGTGGTTACGACGGAGCGGACGACCCGGGCTCAACGGTGGCGTGCGA
>JAFAFZ010000143.1 GCA_023423215.1 Actinomycetes bacterium | reverse complement strand
TCTCGGACGAGGTCGTCGAGCGGCTGAGCTACGAGCTCAAGGTCATCGGCGACATGGGCTTCTCGTCGTACTTCCTGATCGTCTGGGACCTCATCAAGCACGCCCGCGACGCCGGCATCCGGGTCGGCCCGGGGCGTGGCTCGGCGGCCGGTTGCGCGGTGGCGTACACGCTCTGGATCACCGATCTGGACCCGATCAAGTACGACCTGCTCTTCGAGCGCTTCCTGAACCCCAGCCGCATCTCGATGCCCGACATCGACATGGACTTCGACTCCCGCTACCGGGACGAGATGATCCGCTACGCCGCCGAGCGCTACGGCCGTGACCGGGTCGCCCAGATCGTCACGTTCTCGACGATCAAGGCTCGGGCGGCGGTCCGCGACGCCGCACGCGTGCTGGGCAAGGGCTACGCGGTGGGGGACAAGGTCGCGAAGGCCATGCCCCCGCTGGTCATGGGTCGCGACACGCCGCTGTACGCGTGCCTCGAGGAGCACCCGAAGTACCTCGACGGCTACAAGATGGCCGCCGACATCCGCCAGATGTACGCCGAGGACCCCGATGCCCGAGAGGTGATCGAGGTCGCCCGTGGGCTCGAGGGCCTGCGTCGCCAGGACGGCATCCACGCCGCGGCGGTGGTGATCACCAAGGACCCGCTGACGGACTACCTGCCCATCCAGCGCAAGCCGGAGGCGGGCAAGGACCCCGAGGACGCGCCGGTTGTCACCCAGTACGAGATGCACGGGGTCGAGGACCTCGGCCTGCTGAAGATGGACTTCCTGGGCCTGCGCAACCTGGACGTCATCTCGGACGCGCTCGAGCTCATCAAGAGCACGCGTGGCATCGACGTCGACATCGACCGCGTGCCGCTCGACGACCAACCGACGTACGACCTGCTGGCCCGGGGCGACTCCATCGGTGTGTTCCAGCTGGAGTCGACGCCGATGCGTGCGCTGATGCGCTCGCTCGCCCCGACCGAGTTCGAGGACGTCGCCGCGCTCGTGGCGCTGTACCGACCCGGTCCGATGGCGGCGAACATGCACAACGACTACGCCGACCGCAAGAACGAGCGGAAGAGCGTCGACTACCTGCACCCGGACGCCAAGGAGGTGCTCGGCGACACCTACGGGCTGATGGTGTACCAGGAGTCGATGATGCGGATCGCCCAGAAGTTCGCGGGCTACTCCCTGGCCGAGGCGGACAACCTCCGGAAAGCTTGCGGCAAGAAGAACAAGGAGCTGATCGCCAAGGAGCGCGTGAAGTTCACCGACGGGTGCGAGGCCACCGGCTACGGCAAGGAGCTGGGCACCGCGTGGTTCGACATCATCGAGCCGTTCGCCGACTACGCGTTCAACAAGTCGCACGCCTACGGCTACGGCTTCATCAGCTACCAGACGGCCTACCTCAAGGCGAACTACCCGGCCGAGTACCTGGCCGCGCTGCTCACCAGCGTGAAGACCACGCTCGACAAGGCGGCGATCTACCTGGCCGAGTGCCGGGTCATGGGCATCGAGGTCGTCGTGCCCGACGTCAACGGCTCGAGCAGCGACTTCACGCCCGTCATCGAGACCGCCGAGGACGGCAGCGAGTCGCGGCGCATCCTCTTCGGCCTGTCCGCGGTGCGCAACGTCGGCTCGGGCCTGGTCGACCACATCGTCGTCGAGCGCGACGCCAACGGCCCCTACGAGGACTTCTACGACTTCTGCCAGCGGGTCAACACCCAGGTCCTGAACAAGAAGACGATCGAGTCGCTCATCAAGGCCGGATCGTTCGACTCGCTCGGCCACTCCCGCCAGGGCCTGCTCACCGTGTACGAGCAGATCATCGACCAGACCGTCGCACGCCGGAAGGAGCACGACATGGGCGTCATGTCGCTGTTCGCGGACGCCGGCGACGACACCCCCGCCTTCGACGAGCGGGTCGCCATCCCGGCCAAGGACTTCGAGAAGAAGCAGCGGCTCACCTTCGAGAAGGAGATGCTCGGGCTCTACGTGTCCGACCACCCGCTGTTGGGTGCCGAGGCGGCGCTGCGCAAGAAGACCGACTGCACGTTGCTCGACCTGTTCGAGGTCGAGGACGGATCCCGACGTACGGTCGGCGGCGTCATCACCGGGCTCCAGCGCAAGTGGACCAAGAAGGGCGACCTGATGGCCGTGTTCACGCTGGAGGACCTCCAGGGCGCGGTCGAGGTCATGGTCTTCCCCCGCACGATGACCGAGATCGGCCACCTGCTCGCCGACGACGCCGTGGTGCTCCTCGGCGCCCGGGTCGACAAGCGCGACGACACCCCGAAGCTGATCGCGACCGACATCGAGCTGTTCGAGGCCCAGGTCGACACCGATCCGCCGCTGCGGCTGCACCTGACCCCGACCCGCCTGACCGACGAGACGGTCTCCCGCCTCAAGGAGCTGTTCCTGGACTTCCCGGGCGACTCCGAGGTGCTGCTCCTGCTGGACGACCGCCACGTCCTGAAGCTGCCCGACCAGTATGCGGTGAGCACCCGCAGCGGGCTGGTGGGCGAGCTGCGGGCGCTGCTCGGCCACGAGGCCGTCGTCGTCTGAGAGCTCCGATCGACGCCGCCGGGGGACCGGCAGCTGCGGTGTCGCACGGGCGAACCGAACCTGAACGTCTGTTCGGGGCCGGTTTGCGCACGCTGCGTGGTTTCGACTGAACTAGTGGGACCACATTTGCACCAAATTCCGGGAGCTGTGCATGGCGTTGGAGGTCACGACCAAGGATTGCACCGCCCTCAGCGACTCCGAGTTGGCCGAGATGGCCGACATCTGTGCTGACGGCGGCCATTGCTACGGGGTCGGTGAGCTGTCGAAGCAGGTCGAGCAGTGGGTGCTCGTGACGCTCGTCCGCGAGGGCAACCTGCTGCGTGGATTCTCCTTCTCGACGTTGGAGCGCATCGGCGGCACGCCGTGCATCCTGCTGGGCGTCGCGGCGGTGAAGCGCACCTCCAAGCGTGACGCCGTCCTGCGTGCGATCGTGGGCGACAACTTCCGACGGGCGCTCATGGCGTTCCCGGACGAGGACGTCCTGCTCGGCACCCGCATGAGCGATCCCGGTGCCCTCGAGGCGTTCAAGCTGCTCACGGACATCGTCCCGCGCCCCGGCCACAAGGCCTCGGGCGAGGAGCGTGCGTGGGGCCGCCGCCTCGTGAAGCGCTTCGGGATCGAGGCCGAGCGCTACGACGACCAGGTCTTCACCATCACCGGCGACGGCAACGCACCGCTCGTGCTCGACCACGAGTCGCTGAAGCCCGACACGATCGACGCCGAGGTCGCCGCCCAGTTCGCGCACCTCGACGCCGAGCGCGGCGACTGCGTCGTCACCTGCGGCTGGGTGATGGCCGAGGAACTGCTCAAGCACGGGTGACCGACGTGCCGCCCGGGCCCTCGTTCGCCGAGGTGCTCGCGGCTCGTCGCATGTGTCGGGACTTCCTCGACACGCCGATCGACCCGGACGTGCTGGACACCGTCCTGCGCGCCGCCTTCCGTGGGCCGGCTGCCGGCAACACCGACGCGCTCGACCTGCTGGTCCTGCGCGGCGAGCACACCGCCGAGTACTGGGACGTCACCCTGCCGCTCGAGCAGCGGGCCGGGTTCCGCTGGCCCGGGTTGCTGCGGGCCCCGGTGCTGGTCGTGCCGCTCGTGCGGGCCGACAGCTACGTCGAGCGCTACGGACGGCCCGACAAGGCGCGCACCGGACTCGGTGACGGCGCCGGGGCCTGGGGCGTGCCGTACTGGTTCGTCGACGGCGGCGCCGCGGTGATGGCGATGCTGCTCGCCGCCGAGGCCGCCGGACTCGGAGCGCTGCTCTTCGGCCAGTTCGACCACGAACCCGCCCTGTCGAGCCGCTTCGGCGTCCCGGCGGACCGCCGCGCCCTCGGCACCGTGGCGCTCGGCCACCCCGCCCCCGGGGGTCGTGCCCCGTCGATGTCCGCCCGCGCCGGCCGTCCAGAGGCATCCGCTCGCATCCACGTCGAGCGGTGGTGACCGCAGGTCAACTCCCGCCGCTCGAACCGCGGGGCTAGGTTCGCTCCGCCGAAGATTCGGCACCCGTGTCGACGGCCGTCGAGCGGGTCCGCACGACGGGCGAGAGGGCGACGCGATGCGCATGCAGAGGTTCTGGTCGTGGATGGCGGTCAACCTGGGCCGCCACGCCGGCATCGTCGGCGCGATCGGCCTGGTGTTCACGATCGTCATCGGCTTCGGCATCACCCGGCTCGAGTTCGCGACCGGTCAGGACAGCTACCTGAACCGAGACGACGTCGTCTACGAGGACAACGTCAAGTACCAGGAGCTCTTCGGCGGCCAGGCGATGCTGTCGGTCATCTCGATGGAGGACGGCGCGACGATCGACTCGATCTTCACCGCCGAGGGCGTCGCCACCTTCCAGCGGATCGAGGACGAGCTCCACGAGTCCGGCAAGGTCCTGGGCGTCATCTCGCCGCTCACGGCCCTCGAGTTCTCGGCCTCGCTCGTCACCTCCGAGAGCGGCAACCCCTTCGATGCGGTCGCCGCGAAGGCCCTGCTGCACGCCACCGAGGTCGCCGTCGCCGCGGGCGACACCGAGAGCGCCGAAGCCCGAGAGGCCGACCTGGCGGTGACGTCCCAGCGCCTGCTCGCCGTGCCCGCCGACCAGCAGACCCTGGACAACCCCGAGTGGGTCAAGTTCCTGCTCTACGACAACGAGGGCGAGGTCCGCCAGGCGCTGCGACCGTTCTTCCCGGACGACACGCACGCGCAGATGATCACCCGTCTGCCCGGCAACGAGTCGATCGAGGAGGAGGGGGCCGCCTCGGACGCGGTGGTCGAGATCACCGAGGGCCTGGAGTTCCCCGGCGCCGAGGTCACGACCACGGGCGCGGCGGTGCTGCTGAAGGGGATCAACGACTACCTCCAGGGCGGCATGCTGACCCTGGGCGGCATCGCGGTCGCGGTGATGATCGTGATCCTGCTGCTGTTCTTCAACGTGCGCTGGCGGCTGCTGCCCCTGGCCGTCGTGCTCGTCGGCGTGGTCTGGGCGTTCGGCCTGGCCGGCTACATCGGGATCCCGCTGACGCTGGTGACGATCGCCGGTCTGCCCGTCATGTTGGGCATCGGCATCGACTACGCGATCCAGATGCACTCGCGCATCGAGGAGGAGGTCATCATCGACCGCTCCTCGCACCCCATCCAGGCCGCGGCGCGCGGGCTGGGCCCCGCGCTGCTCGTCGTGACCTTCGACGCGGTCTTCGCCTTCCTGGCGATCCAGATCTCGCAGGTGCCGATGATCCGTGAGTTCGGCTGGCTGCTGATCGTCGGCATCATCGCCATCTGCGTGTCGTCGATCATCAACCCGCTCGCAGCGCTGGGCATCCGGGAGTTCCGCTCGCCGACCAAGGGCCGGGACTTCAGCGAGGGTGCGCTCGGTCGGCTCGTCGTGACCCTCGGCCGGGTGCCGGCCTCGTTCGCGCTCGGCCTGGTCGTGGTCTCGGTCGCGGTGTTCGTCATCGGCAGCCTGGTCGAGCCGAAGCTGAAGCTCGAGACCGACCCGATCAACTGGGTCGACCAGGATTCGCAAGTCATCCAGGACATCCGCACCGTCGAGGAGGAGATCGGCGGGTCCTCCGAGCTCGGCGTCTTCGTGCAGTCGACCGAAGAGGCGAGCCTCTACACCGACGACATCGTCACCTGGATCGACGAGTTCACCCGCGACCAGATGGCCCGGTTCCCCGACGAGCTGCTCATCGGCACCAGCATCGTCGCCACCGTCTCCGACCTGACCGACATCCCCGGCGCAGCGCACGTGCCGCCGACCGCCGAGTCGGTGAAGGCGGCCTGGGACGTCGCGCCACGCGACATCCAGATCTCGACCGCGACCCCGGACGGCCAGGACCTGAACGTCATCTTCCTGGCGAAGCCGACCTCGCTCGAGGAACGTGCCGTGGTCGTCGACCACGTCCGAGAGGTCGACCCGCCGGCCGGCGCCAGCGTCACCCCGTCGGGCCTCGCCGTCGTCGGCGTCGGCCTGCTCGAGAACCTCGAGGCGAACCTGGTCGAGCTCACCTGGCTGGCCGTCGGCCTGGTGTTCCTGTTCCTGCTCGTGCGGCTGCGCTCGTTCACGCGGGCCGTCCTGTCGATGGTGCCGGTGCTGATCGCCTCGGGCCTGGCGAACATCGCGATCTACGTGCTCGGCATCGAGCTCAGCCCGCTCACCGCCGTCGGTGGCCCGTTGGTCGTCGCCACGTGCACCGAGTTCACCTCGCTCATCCTGCTGCGCTACCTCGAGGAGCGGCAGCGGGGGCTGGAGCCACGTGAGGCGATCGACGTGACCGCCGCACGCACGGGTCGGGCGTTCATCGTCTCGGCCATGACGGCGATCGCCGGCGTCGGCGTCATCGCCTTCTCGTCCCTGCCGCTGCTGTCGAACTTCGGCCTGTTCGTGGCGCTCAAGGTCGCGATCGCCCTGCTCGCCGCGCTGGTCGTCCTGCCGCCGCTGATCATCTGGGCCGATCGCCGCGGTTGGGTGTCCAAGGGGATGCTCGACCACGCCGAGGCGCCCTACATCGAGCTCGAGGACCGACCGAAGGCGGGCGCTGCGGCAGACTGACCGCTCGACCGCCGCCCGGCGGTCCGGACCGACGGGGGACCCTGATGGCGTCAGCCGAGTTCGAGGCGATGCGCGAGCTGCTCGTGGCCGCCGGCCGCATGGAGGGCGCCGACGTCCTCGAGGCGCGCGCCGCGATGGAGGAGATGCTCGGCGGGCTGCCGCCGGCCGAGGGCACGACGTTCGAGCAGGTCGAGGTCCGTGGTCGCCCGGCGCTCTGGGTGCGCCCGGCAGAGCTCGACCCCGGAGCGACCGTGCTCTACCTGCACGGCGGCGCCTACCGCATCGGGTCGCCGCAGGCGTACCGCTCGGTCGTGTCGCACTACGCCGTCGCGCTGCGTGCCCCGGCGCTGCTGCTCGACTACCGCCTCGCCCCCGAGCACCCCTTCCCGGCGGCGGTCGACGACGCCGTGGCGGCGGTGCACTGGCTGGCGGAGCAGGGCGTCCCGTCCGACGAGCTGATCGTCATGGGCGACTCGGCGGGCGGTGGGCTCACGGCGGCGACGCTCGTGGCGCTGCGCGACCAGGGCGACGCCCAGCCTCGCAGCGCGGTCTGCCTGTCGCCGTGGGCGGACCTGACGCTGACCGCCGGCGCCTACGAGCGCTTCGGGGACGTCGACCCGGTGTTCGGCCTGGAGCAGGCCCGCCGGGCGGTGGACGAGTATCTGGTGGACAATGACCCGACGCACCCGCTGGCGTCCCCGGCGCTGGCGGACCTGTCCGGCCTGGCGCCGGTGCTCGTGCAGGCCAGCGCGTGCGAGGTCCTGACCGACGACGCCACGCGGCTCGCCGCCGGGATCGAGGCGGCCGGCGGCGTCGTCGAGCTCGACCTCTGGCCCGAGATGATCCACGTGTTCCAGGCGATGACGCCCGGCGTGCCCGAGGCCGTCGAGGCGGTCGAGCGCATCGCTGCGTTCGTCCGCAGCCACCCTGCCTGATGCCGGCCTGATGCCGACCTGATCGCAGATCGGCCCGGGCCGTTCAGCTCTCGAGCTGGACCTCGAACTGCTCGGGCGTCGTCGCGGGTGCGGCGCAGGTGTGGTCTCGACACACGTACCCACGTCCGTCCGCACCGGTCTCGTCGCGGCCCTCCCACAGCGGTCCGCTGCCCGGTTCGCCCCAGGCGAGCACGGCGTCGGGCCGGAAGCGCCGCTGCGCGACCTGCACCAGGTCCGGTCGGTCGCCGGTGACGACGATCTCGGTGACGCCGAGGGCGTGGAGCTCGACGGCCCAGAGCAGGTTGCCGAAGCTGAGGGCATGGCGGCCGGCCACCGTCCCGAGCGTGCGCAGGATCGTGCGCGCGTGCTCGCCGTAGCGGGACTCGCCCGTCAGGGCCTCCAGGCGGAGCAGCCCGACGGCGGCCATCGAGTTCGCGGACGGCGTCGCGTTGTCCATCAGGTCCTTGGGGCGGGTGACGAGCTGCTCGGCGTCGTCGCCGGTGCTCCAGACCCCGCCGTCGACGTCCCAGAACAGCTCGATGAGCTGGTCCGCCGTGATGACCGCCTCGTCCAGCCAGCGGCGCGTGCCGCTCGCGGCGTACAGGCTGAGGAAGCCGTCGATCAGCGCTCCGTGGTCGGACGCGTAGCCGAGGTGGCGGGCGCCGCCGCGGCCCTCGTCCAGGTCCGCCTGCCACGACCGCAGCCAGCGGGGTGCGCCGCCCTCGTGGGTCGGCGGTCGCCGCAGCCGCTCGCACAGGAAGGTGGCGGTCGCCTCGGCCTCGGCCAACCAGTCGGCACGTCCGGTCGCCGCGGCTGCGTCCGCCAGCGCGGCGAGCATCAGCGCGTTCCACTCGGTCAGCACCTTGTCGTCCAGCCCGGGCCGGGGCCGGGTCGAGCGGGCGGTCAGCAGCGCGACGCGCGCCTGCTCGATCTCCGGCGGGCGCAGCAGCTCGCCGCGCACGTGGAGCCGGTTGGGGATCGAGGCGCCCTCGAAGTTCCCGCCCTCGGTGATGCCGTACCAGGACAGCGTGGTGTCGAGCAGGTCGCCGATGCCGGCGTCGGACAGCGCGACGGCGACCTGGTCCGGCTGCCAGACGTAGAACGCGCCCTCTTCGGCATGGGCGGCGTCCGGGCTGGCGAGGGAGTCGGCGTCCTCGGCCGAGTACCGGCCGCCGTCGGGGTGCGACAGGTCCCGGCACACGTACTCGATGGTCTCGGTGACGATCTGCAGGTAGCGGTCCTCGCCGGTGACCTGCCAGGCCTGGAGGTACGCCCGGGTGAGCAGCGCGTTGTCGTAGAGCATCTTCTCGAAGTGGGGGACCAGCCAGTGCTCGTCGACCGAGTAGCGGGAGAAGCCGCCGCCGAGCTGGTCGTAGATGCCGCCCGAGGCCATGGCGTCGAGCGAGGTGGTGACGGCGTCGAGCGCCGTGGCCGAGCCGGTGCGGCGGTGGTGGCGCAGCAGGTGCCCGAGGCTCATCGCCTGGGGGAACTTCGGTGCCCGGCCGAAGCCGCCCCACGCGGGATCGTGGGCGGCGAGCATCGACATGGTCGCCTCGTCCAGCACCTCGACGCCGGGCAGCGGTGAGCCGGCCGGCGCGCTCGGGTTGCGGCCGATGTTCGCCACGAGACGCTCCGCCTGCTCGAGCAGCTCGGGGCGACGGTCCCTCCAGGCGTCGGTGATCGCGTCGAGCAGCTGCGGGAACGTCGGCTGCCCCCGGCGGGGGTCCACCGGGAAGTAGGTGCCGCAGTAGAACGGCTCGCCGCCGGGGGTCATGAACACGGTCATGGGCCAGCCGCCCCGACCGGTCATCGCCTGGGTCGCCTCCATGTAGATCGCATCGACGTCGGGCCGCTCCTCGCGGTCGACCTTGATGCTGACGAAGCCGGCGTTCATCGTCGCCGCGATCGACTCGTCCTCGAACGACTCGTGCGCCATGACGTGGCACCAGTGGCAGGACGAGTAGCCGACCGAGAGCAGCACCGGGACGTCGCGCTCGCGGGCCTGCGCGAAGGCCTCGTCGCCCCAGGGGAACCAGTCGACCGGGTTCTCCGCGTGCTGGCGCAGGTAGGGGCTGGTCTCGTCCGCGAGTCGGTTGGTCACCCGGCCATTGTGGTCGCTCAGCTCGCCTCGGCGTCCGTCGCGTCGCCCGCTGCGTAGCTGGCGTGCACCAGGTCGATGACGTGCTGGGGCGCCTTCCACGGCGCGCCGGCGTCGAAGGGCGGCTGCGGGTCGTACTCGATGTTCAGCTGCACGGCCTGGGCGGCGTCGGCGCCGACCAGCTCGGCGGCGAGGGTCAGCGCCATGTCCACGCCCGCCGCCACGCCCGCGGCGGTCACGACCTTGCCCTGCACGACGACCCGGTCGTCGCTCGGGGTGGCGCCGAACTCGCGCAGCAGCTCCTTGGCCATCCAGTGGCTGTTCGCGGTCAGCCCTTCCAGGACCCCGGCCGCGCCGAGCAGCAGCGACCCGGTGCAGACCGAGGTGGTCCACGTCGTGGTCGGGTGGGCGGCGCGGATCCACTGGACGATCGGCTCGTCCGGGGTCGCCATCGACAGGGCGATCAGCCCGCCGCCGACGACGAGGACGTCGGGCTGTGGCACGTCGTCGAAGGAGTGGTCGGCGCGCACGTGCAGCAGGCCGTGGTCGTCGCTGATCTCGCCGGGACGCTCGGCGCAGAACACGACCTCGGCACCGGGCAGGCGGGCGAGCACCTGGTACGGGCCGATGATGTCCAGGGCGGTGAACCCGGGGTATAGGGCGAGTGCGATCTTCATGTCGGTGCTCCAGTCATGCGGGCGAGGGCGCGGGGTGGACGGTCGGTCCGGGTCGGTCGGCGCCGGTCCGGGCGAAGTGCTGGCGGTAGCGGTCGGGGGTGGTGCCGAGCTGGCGACGCACCGCCCGGTGCAGCCGCTCGGGTCGACCCATGCCCACCTGCGCGGCGATCGCCGCCACGGTCAGGTCGCTCGACTCGAGCAGGCGGCGGGCGGCCTCGACGCGCAGCGCCTCGACGTACGCAGCGGGCGTCGTCCCGGTCTCGGCGCGGAAGGACCGCACGAAGGTGCGTTCGCTCATCCCGCACCGCTCCGCCAGGGCGGGGATGCGCAGGTCGTCGCCGAGGTGGTCGGGGAGCCAGCGCTGCAGCTCGGCCAGCTCGCCCCGGCGGGCGGGCCGGGCGCGCAGCTGCGCGGAGAACTGGGACTGTCCGCCCGGGCGCTGCACGAACACCACGAGCCATGCAGCGACCTCTCGTGCCAGGTCGGGTCCGTGGTCGGCCTCGATGAGCGCCAGGGACAGGTCGATGCCGGCGGTGACCCCGGCCGAGGTCCAGCGGTCGCGGTCGTGCACGTAGATGCGGTCGTCGAGCACCCCGACCTCGGGGTGCTCGGCAGCGAGCTGCTCGGCGGCCGACCAGTGGGTCGTCGCGTCGTAGCCGTCCAGCAGTCCCGCCGCGGCGAGCACGAGCGCACCCGTGCAGATCGAGGTGACCCTCGTGCTGCGCGCCGCGACGTCCCGCAGCCCGTCGAGCAGCGCCGGATCCCGTCGGGCCTGCTGCACGCCCAGACCGCCGACGACCATGAGCGTGTGCACGTCGCCCAGGTCGGCCAGTGCGGCGTCGGGCGCGACGGTGACGCCGCTGACGGAGCGCACCGGCGCCCCGTCGACCGAGACGACGACCTGCTCGTACGCGGGTGTCGCCCCGAGCAGGGTCGCCGTGCAGAAGGCGTCGGCGGGCCCGGCCAGGTCGAGCAGCTGGTGCTGGTCGACGACGACGAGGGCGATGGTGCGGCTCACGTCGTCCATCCTGCGGCAGACGGCTGCTGGCGGCAATGACAAGGTCTTGACGTTTCACGCCACGTCGCACGGGCGCCGCCCGGACCCGCGACGGCCGACCTGTCGCGCCTACCGTCGGCGGCCATGGAACTTCGACTGGACGGCAAGGTCGCGCTCGTGACGGGCGCGTCGAGGGGCATCGGCGCGGCGATCGCGGCGGAGTACGCGGCAGCGGGCGCCAAGGTGATGCTCTCGTCCCGCAAGGAGGACGCCCTGCGCGAGGCGGCGGACGCGATGTCGCCCACCGGCGAGGGCGAGGTCGACGTGTTCGCCGCGAACGCCGGCGACCCCGAGGCGGCCGAGGCGTGCGTGACGGCCACGGTCGAGCGGTTCGGCTCGGTCGACGTCCTCGTGAACAACGCTGCGACGAACCCCTACATGGGCTCCATGATCGACATCGACCTGCCGCGGCTCGACAAGACCTACGACGTCAACCTGCGTGGCGCCTTCGTCTGGATCCAGCAGGCGTGGCGGCAGTCGATGCAGCAGCACGGCGGCAACGTCGTGAACATCTCGTCGATCGGCGGGCTGAGCGTCGAGACGAGCATCGGCCACTACAACGTCACGAAGGCCGCCCTGCTGCACCTGACCCGCTCGCTCGCGAAGGAGCTGGCGCCGGGGGTGCGGGTCAACGCGATCTGCCCGGGTCTCGTGAAGACCGACATGGCCCGTGCGCTCTGGCAGGACCACGAGGAGGCCGTCGCGCAGATGGTGCCCCTGCACCGACTGGGCGAGCCGTCCGACATCGCCCACGCCGCCACGTTCCTGGCCTCCGAGGCCTCGTCGTGGATGACGGGCACGATGCTCGTCGTCGACGGCGGCATGCTGCTCTGAGCCCGCCGCCCCGCCGCTCCCGGCGGACCGCCGCTCCGGCCTGAGGTTCTCGGAACGTTCGGTTCGTGAGACGGTCGTTTCGTTCCGACTTGGCGCGGGCCGAGGGGTTCTCGGAACGTTCGGTTCGTGAGACCGTCGATTCGTTCCGAGTTCGCGCAGGTGGCCGCGGGTCGGTGTGGCGTCCGGGAGCGTCAGCGGGCGCTGGAGGAGATGACGAGTCGGGTGCCCAGCACCTCGTCACCGTCGACGACCCAGCGGCCCGACGCGACCTTCTTCGCCCCGGGCACGTACGACGGCTCGTCGAAGCTGAAGAACAGGTGGCGGGTGCGTCCCGGCTGGTCACCGATCCACTCGGCGATCTCGGCGTGCACGCCCTCGAGCAGCCGCAGTCGACCCGGGCCGCCCCAGCCGAGCTCGGCCCAGTGGTTCCCGTCCACCGCGGCGCCGGTCGACAGCACGCGACCGCCGAGCACGTCCCGGTAGAGCCCGAGCGCCGCAGGCAGGTCGCGCACGGCGTGCACGACACGTCCCAGCGACGCGATCGGGTGGTCGAAGCCCAGGTCGGGGAAGCCCTCGGGCTCGGACGCCGGCGCCGGCGGGTTCGGTCCGACCTGCACGAGCTGCACGACCGTGCCGTGCGCCTCGCCGGGACCCAGGAACGCCTCGTGCCACTGCGGGTCGTCGTAGTTCTCGGCCTTGGGGTGGTAGCCGGCGGCCCGCAGGCGGTCGAGCATCGCCGGCAGGTCCGTCACCCGGAACGTCAGGTGGTGCGGTCCGACGCCCTTGCGGTCCAGGAACTTCTCGACGAAGTCGCTGCGCGGCGAGTCGGGGCCGCCATCGAGCTCCGGGTAGATGCCCTCGAGCACGAAGCCGTTGGCGAAGCGCAGCTGCGTCCACCCGTAGCCCTGCCCCAACCCGCGGCTGACGTAGCGGCCGCCGAGCGTGCCGGCCATCAGCGGCCAGAGGTCGGTCGGGTTCCGCACGACGAGCGCGACGTTCTCGAAGCTGATCTCCTGCTCGACAGGGTGCGGGGTGTCGTCGGTCATCGTGGTGACGCTCCGTGTCGAGCGTCGGGGGTGGGGAAGTCGGGGGCCGCGGCCGGTCCGTCCGTCAACAACGTGCGTCTGATCTTGCCCAGCGCGGTGCGGGGGAGCGAATCCACGAGCTCGAGCTCCTTCGGGGCCGAGGCGACCGGGAGCTGCTCGCGTGCGAGCCCCCGCAGCGCCTCGAGCTGCGGCGGGTCGGCGTGGTCGTGCGGCACGACGACGGCGACCACCCGCTGGCCCCACTCGCGATCCGCGCGGCCGACGACCGCGACCTCTCGGACACGGGGATCCGTGCGCAGCACCTGCTCGACGGGACCGGGCCACACCTTCTCGCCGCCGCTGATGATCAGGTCGTCCGCCCGACCGAGCACGGTCAGCACGCCGGTGCGTGCGTCGATCGAACCGAGGTCGCCGGTGCGGAACCAGCCGTCGCGGTCGACCGGGTCGACGCCGTGCGGGTCGCCGCCGTCCCGATAGGCGCGCAGCAGCGTCGGACTGCGCAGCTCGACCGGCCCGGCCCGTTCGGTCGAGCCGTCGGGGAGCGCGATGCGCATGCCGACGCCGGTCAGCGCGTAGCCGTCGTAGACGACGCCGCCGAAGGTCTCGGTCATCCCGTAGGTGGCGATCGAGTTGGAGGGACGGTCGGCCGGGATGGCGGAGCCGCCGAGCAGGATCGTGCGCCAGCCCTCGGTGCGGACCCGCGACAGCAGCGTCGGCACCAGCGACACGTGGGTCGCGCCCTCGGCGCGAGCCCGGTCGATCGCCTCGGGCTCGGCGCGGTCGTGCACGACGAGTCCCGCGCCCGTGCGCAGCGCCCGCGTCACGACCGACAGCCCGCCGACGTGCGACAGCGGCAGACAGGCGAGCCAGGTGGCCTCGGGCACCACGCCGGCGGCGATCGAGGTCGTGAAGGCGGCCTGCTCGACCGAGTCGTGGGTGTGCACGACGCCCTTGGGGCTCCCGGTCGTGCCCGAGGTCGTCACGACGAGCGCGTCGCCCGGCTCGACCGGGACCGGGTCGGGCAGGGCGGTGCGGGTGCCGTCCGGACCGATCACCGCGGCGGGGCGCATGGCGGCGAGCACCGCCTCGGTGTGCGCCCTCGGTGCACGCGGGTCCAGCGGCAGCACCGCATCGCCGTCGTCCCAGGCGCGCTGCAGCGCGTCGACGAACGCGGCGGAACCGGCGAGGTCGAAGGCGATCAGCTCCTGCACTCCCACCAGCGTGCCACCCCGGGCGCGGTTCCACACCCCGGTCGCGCAACGGGGGCCGGCCCGGCCCGGCGTACAGTTCGGAGCCGTGGCGCGTGGACCGATGGACGACGAGTTCGATGCCGCGCCCGAGCCGGGCTGGTCCTCGGGCGACCGGACCGCCGACTCCGAGCGACCGGTGCCGTCACCGCGGGCGGCGGTCGAGCTGCACGCCGGCCCGCCCGCATGGGCGCTCGCCGCGATCCTGCCGCTCGGGGCGATCGGCCTGATCTGGTTCCGCACCGCGCAGTCCGGTCTGGGCTCGGGACCCGACGACCCGGTCCCCCCGCTCGCCGTCGCAGTGCTGACCCTCGGTGCCGCGGTCGTGCTCGCCTGGCGTGCGCTCACCCAACGGGCGGTGCTGGACGACGACGGGTTGCACAGCCGCAACCTGACGGTGACGTACCACCTGGAGTGGGAGAAGATCGAGCGGCTCGACGTCGTCGAGCGTCCGGGGCTCCAGATCGTCGAGGTGCGCCTGCGCGGCATGCGCCGGCGCCACCGCATCGGCGCGGCGACCCGGTTCTCGGGCGACGAGGCCCACGCCGTGCTGGATTCCCTGCGCGCCCACCACGTCGCTCGGGAGCTGGTGCGCGACCCCGACTGGTGAGCCGTCCCCGGGTCGGGGGTGCAGCGGGTCCTAACATCGGCCGCCCATGAGCGACGCCGCACCCACACCACCCGCCGGTCCGCCGCTGCCCACCGACTGGCGCAAGTGGATCCTGGGGGCCCGGCCCCGCACCCTGCCCGCCGCGGTCGCACCCGTGCTGGTCGGCACCGCCGCGGCGTACGCCGTCTGGGACGAGTCGCTCGACCTCCGCTGGTTCCTGTGCGCCCTCGGCGTGGCGCTGTTCGTGCAGATCGCGACGAACTACGCGAACGACTACAGCGACGGGAAGCGGGGCACCGACGATCCCGGTGCCCGCGTGGGTCCGCCACGGCTGGTCGGGAACGGACTGGCCACGCCGAGCGAGGTCAAGCGGGCGATGCTCGTCTGCTTCGGCCTGACGGCGCTGTGCGGGCTGCCGCTGGTGCTCTGGGTCGACTGGCGGCTGATCTTCGTCGGCCTGGCGGCCATCGCCGCCGGCTGGTTCTACACCGGCGGCAGCCGCCCGTACGGCTACGCAGGGTTCGGCGAGGTGTTCGTCTTCGTCTTCTTCGGCCTGGTCGCGACGATGGGCTCGTACTACGTGCAGACCCGATCCCTCAGCTGGATCTCGTTCGCCTGCGGCGTCGCGATGGGCTGCCTGGCCACCGCGCTGCTGGTCGTCAACAACCTGCGCGACATCCCCGGCGACACCGTCGCCGGCAAGCACACCCTGGCCGTGCGGCTGGGCGACCGACGCACCCGGGTGCTCTACATCCTCCTGCTGGTCGCACCCTTCGTGCTGGTCCCCCTGATCGCCGGGTTCAGCGAACACCCCCTCGCCGGGCTCGCCCTGCTGGCCGTCGTCCCGGCGCGCCAGCCGATCACCGACGTGCTCTCGGGTGCGCGTGGGCCGCAGCTGATCCCAGTGCTCGTGCGCACGGGGCAGGTGCAGGTCGTCTACGCCGCTCTGATGACCATCGGCCTGCTCATCACGCTCTGAGGCGAACTGTTCGTCGACCTACGCCGGAACGGCGTACCTCGACGAACGGAACCGGACGGGCGGGTGAGCGGAGCGGGGCGCGCCGCCACCACGGCGCTGGGTCAGGCCAGGAAGTCGAGCAGCGCGACCGTCGTCTCCGAGGGCCGTTCCAGGTGCGTCGAGTGGCCCGCCCCCGGCACCACGACGTGCCGTGCGTTCGACCCGATCGTGGCCGCCATGCGGGCGCCGAGCTCGCCGAAGCGCTCGTCGCGCGACCCGGTCAGCACCAGCACCGGGCAGGCGATGGATCCCAACCGGTCCCACAGCGGCTCCATCGAGCCGGTGCCCGCGTGGCGCAGGCTCGCCGCCAGGCCCTCGACGGTGTTCGCACGGCGCTCGTCGTCGAAGCGCGCCCAGGACGGCAGGTCGGCGAAGAGCGGCTGCGCCAGCCACTCCTCGATGAACGCCTCGAGGCCGATCTCCTCGAGCCGCGAGGCGTGCTGCTCGTCCCAGGCGACGCGGTCGGCCCGCTGCCGTTCGTCCTCGATCCCGGCGGTGCACGAGATGAGCACCAGCCGCTGCACCAGCTCGGGGGATCGGAGCGCTGCGTGCAGCGCGAGCCGCCCGCCCATCGAGTAGCCGACGTAGGTGCCGACTCCGCCCGTGCCCACGAGCAGGTCGGCGCCGCGCCAGAGGTCCGCTCGGGCGTGGCGTGCAGACCCGCCGTGGCCCGGCGCGTCGACGGCGACGAGCGGGTGCTGTTCTGCGATCGCCGGCCCCATCGGGCCGAGGCAGGCGCCCGACTGCGCGAAGCCGTGCACGACGACGACGTCGTCGCCCGTGGGTCGGTGGTCGGGGTCGGACCACCGTCGCGCCGCCAGCCGGTCCTCGCCCGCGTCGAGCGCCACTTCGGTCCTCACCGCCCCACACCGTAGGCTGGCCCGCCTCATGAGCCAGCAGCACTCCCGCTCGGGCGGTCCCCCGACGTCCGACGGATCGTGGTCCTCCAACGACGGCGCGCACCTCGCGTACGACGTGCCGTCGGGACCGCCGGCGGATCCGACGGATCCGACGGGGGACGCAGCCGCCGCTCCGGTCGACGACGGCAGCGTCGGTGCCACCTACTGCGCCACGCTCGTGGACGAGTGGGCGCGCCTCGGCCTGCTCGACGCCGTCGTCAGCCCCGGTTCGCGGTCGACGCCGATGGCGCTCGCGCTGGCCGAGCACGAGGGCGTGCGGGTGCACGTGCACCACGACGAGCGCTCGGCCGCCTTCCTGGCACTCGGCATCGCGCTGGCGGCCGGCCGACCCGTGGCGCTGCTCTGCACCAGCGGGACCGCGGCAGCGGAGTTCCACGCCGCGGTGGTCGAGGCGCACCAGGCGTTCGTGCCGCTGCTGGTGATCACGGCGGATCGACCCTCGGAGCTGCACGGCGTGGGGGCGCCGCAGACGATCGACCAGCGCGACCTCTACGGCACCGCGGTGCGCTGGTACTGCGAACCGGGCGCGCCGGTCGCGGGTGGCGCGCCGTGGTGGCGGGACCTGGCGCGCGACGCGTTCGTGCGGAGCCTCGGCGAGCGGCCGGGACCGGTGCACCTGAACCTGGCCTTCCGCGAGCCGCTCGTCGGCGAGGCCGGCGAGCTGCCGCCGCAGCGCGAGCCGTTCCCGACGCCCGGCGAGGGGGAGCGGTACCCCACCGGTGCGCAGTGGGGGCTGCCGGACGAGGAGCTGGCCCGCCTGATCCCCGCGCTCTCGGGCCGGCGGGGGGTCATCGTCGCCGGCGTGCGTGCGGCGCGTGAGGACGCGGACGCCCGTGCGGTGCACCTGCTGGCGGACCAGCTGGGCTGGCCGGTGCTGGCGGACGGTCCGTCGGGCTGCCGCATCGAGGTGCTGGGCTGCATCACCACCTTCGACGAGCTCCTGCGCCACGCCTTCTTCGCCGAGGCACACGTGCCCGAGGTCGTGCTGCGCATCGGCGGGCTGCTGACGTCCAAGGCGCTGAACCGCTGGATCGCCGGCTCGGGAGCGCTCGTGCTGGGGCTCGACCCCTACGGCGCGGTGCCCGACCCGGACCGGATCGTCGCGCAGAGCATCCCGGCGGACGTCGCGACGGTGTGCGACCAGCTGCGCTCCGTCGTCAGCGACCCGGCGCCGCCGACGTGGCGTGACGAGTGGGTCGCCGCGGAGCGCCGTGCCGCCGACACCGTGGACGCGGTGCTGGCCCGCCACGTCGAGGCGACCGAGCCCGGCGTCGCCGTGGACCTGTTCGAGTTGCTGAGCGACGACGGCATCGTCGTGCTGTCGAGCTCGATGCCGGTGCGCGACGCCGAGTGCTACGCGCCGCCACGCTCGGGCGTGCGCGTCCTGTCGAACCGGGGTGCGAACGGCATCGACGGCGTCGTGTCCACGGCGGTCGGTGCGGCGTTGAGCGGCGCGCCGACCGCGCTGCTGATCGGCGACGTCGCGTTCCTGCACGACTCCAACGGCCTGATCGGGCTGATGTCGCGGGGGCTGAACCTGGTGATCGTCGTGGTGGACAACGACGGCGGCGGCATCTTCAGCTTCCTGCCGACGCGCGACGCGGTCTCCGACGAGCGCTTCGAGCAGCTCTTCGGCACACCGCACGGGGTCGATCTGGTGACGCTCGCCGCGGCGCACGGCGTGCCGGCGGAGCGGGTGTCGACCCGCACCGGCGTGCAGGCGGCGATCGCCGGAGCGCTCACGCGCGGCGGTCCCCGGGTCGTGGTGGTCGATACCGACCGTGCGGCCAACCGCCGCCGGCACGACACGCTGCACGCGGCCGTGGCCGCGTCGCTCGACCGTCCCTGATCCCCACCGGCGCTACCCTCCACAGGTCACCGGCGGAACCAGGGGGACGGGCCGTGGAGCAGGAACTGACGTCCGACATCGGTCCGCCGGTCGCTCGACTGGTCGGCACAGCCCGGGTCGCCGAGGACCGCGAGCTGGGCTGGGCCGAGTTCGGCCACCCCGACGGCGACGTGGTGCTGTGGTTCCACGGGACCCCGGGCGCCTGCTTCCAGGTGCCGCCGACGATCGACGAGGTGGCGCTGCAGCGGGGCTTCCGCGTGATCGCCGTCGAGCGGCCCGGCACCGGACGCTCGACCAACCACCGCTACCACCGCATCCGGGACTTCGGTCCGGACGTCGAGGCGCTCGTGGACTCGCTGGGCATCGACCGGTTCGCCGTCGTCGGCCTCTCGGGAGGTGGGCCCTACACGCTGGCCGTCGCGCACCACCTGCCGGACCGGGTCGTGGTCGCCTCGCTGCTCGGCGGCATCGGACCGGTGCGCGGCCCGGATGCCGTCTTCTCCTACACGCGGCTCCTGCGCTTCCTGGCGCCGCCGCTCGAGGTGATGCGCACCCCGCTGGGTGGGGTGCTGCGGGGCGTGATCGCCGTGGCCGAGCCGGTGGCCGATCCGATCTTCGACCTGTACGCACGCCTGCTGGGCTTCGCCGACCGACCCGTGCTCGGCCACCCGCAGTTCAAGGCGATGTTCCTGCACGACCTGCTGACCGCTCGCGACCTGCGCTCGGTCGCCCACGACCTGGCGCTGTTCGCCCGGCACTGGGGGTTCCAGCTCGACCAGGTGACGGTGCCGGTCGTCGTCTGGCACGGGCTGGCCGACGTGATCGTCCCGCCGAGCCACGGACACCACCAGGCGGCCCGGCTGCCGAGGGGCGAGCTCCGCGTCCGGGCGGGCCAGGGCCACTTCGCCGGCTTCGCGGAGGCGGGCGACGTGCTCGACCGGCTGCGTGCGGTGGGGGCCGAGCGGACCGACGAGCCGGTGGGCGCCGTCGGGGACCGTCCCGAACGCGGCTGAGCCGAGGGCTCAGACG
>JAFAFZ010000013.1 GCA_023423215.1 Actinomycetes bacterium | reverse complement strand
ACGTCACCCAGACCGCCGCGGCGATCCCGACGGCGAGGATCGCGACTGCGAGGGCGGGGGCCGGGTCGAGCACGAGGACGAGTGCGGCGGCGACGACGGGGCCCACGGCGACCGTCAGCGCGACGCGCACCGGGTCCGCGGCCAAGGTCGACGGGGGCCGCGGCGATCGGGTCCGCTCCGCCCGGCCCGGCGTCGATCGGGTCCGTTCGGTGGGGGCGGAGCTGGTCACGGTTCGAGGCTACGGACCGATCGGCCGATCGCGTCGCGCCGGTAGGCTCGCCGGCATGATCCGGCTGTACGACACCGCAGCGGGGGCCGTCGCGCCCCTGCAGACCCGAGCTCCCGGTCAGGTGTCCATGTACGTCTGCGGCCCCACCGTGTACGGCCCGCCGCACCTGGGCCACGGCCGGTTCTCGCTCGTGTTCGACGTGCTGCGCCGGTACCTGGTCTGGTCGGGACAGCAGGTCACCTACGTGTCGAACATCACGGACATCGACGACAAGATCCTCCAGCGCGCCGCACGAGAGGGCCGGGACTGGCGCGAGATCACCGAGGAGTGCGAGGCGATCTGGTACGACGCGATGGATGCCATCGGCGTCGCTCGGCCCGACCACGACCCGCACGCGACCGCCTACGTCGACCAGATGGTCGACCTGATCGGACGGCTCGTCGAGCTCGGCAGCGCCTACGTCACCTCGGGCGGGGTGTACCTGTCGGTCGAGTCGGTCGAGGGCTACGGCCTGCTGGCGCACCAGTCGCTCGACGACATGGTCGCGGGCGGGGGCGAGCGCACGATCGTCGGCGAGTCCGAGAAGCGCCACCCCTCGGACTTCGTGCTCTGGAAGCTGGCCAAGCCCGACGAGCCGTCGTGGCCGTCGCCGTGGGGCGAGGGTCGCCCCGGCTGGCACACCGAGTGCGTCGTCATGAGCCTGGACCTGCTCGGCGACGGCTTCGACCTGCACGGCGGCGGGTTGGACCTGGCGTTCCCGCACCACGAGAACGAGCGGGCGCAGGCCGTCGCGCTCGACCGGGAGTTCGCGCGGCACTGGGTGCACAACGGCTTCGTCGAGGTCGGCGGCGAGAAGATGTCGAAGTCGCTGAACAACTTCACGACGCTCACCGACCTGGTCGAGCAGCACGATCCCCGTGCGTACCGGCTCCTGGTGCTGGGCTCGCACTACCGGTCGCCGGTCGAGGTCACCGACGCCACGATCACCGCGGCCGAGAACTCGCTCGACCGCCTGGACGCGCTCGCTCGCCGGGTCGCGGACCTTGCGCCGGTCGAGGCGCCCGCCGCCGTGCTCGACGAGTTCCGTCGTCACATGGACGACGACCTCGACACGCCCGCGGTCACCGCCCAGCTCTTCGGGCTGGTCACCGACATCAACCGCGCGCTGGACGCGGATGACCAGGTGACCGCGGCGCCGCTCGTCGCCGCGTGGCGCACGATCCTGGACGCGGTCGGCCTGGAGGTGCGGGGCACGCTCCAGGTCCCCGAGCAGGTGCTCGAGCTCGCCGTGCGTCGCGACGCAGCCCGTGCGCAGAAGGACTGGGCCTCGGCCGACGCGCTGCGCGACGAGATCGCCGCGGCCGGTTGGATCGCCGAGGACGGGCCCGACGGCACCGTCGTCCGGCCCGGCTGACCCGCCGCTCCGCTCCCGACGCCCGGAGCGTCGGGTCGGCGGAGCAACAGGTCCTTCCGGTCGATCAGCCGGTCAGCGGATCTCGTAGGAGGTGTTGCTGACCTTCATCGGCGTCGGGTCGATGAGCTCGAAGTCCGCCAGCGTGAAGCGCTTCAGGCCGTCGATGTCGGCGTCGTTCCAGCGGGCGTCGTTCTCGCCGAGCAGGCTCAGGTGCGCCGGACCGGTGTCGCCCAGGATGGCGCCGTGGCGCTGCAGCGCCCGGGCGATCAGCAGGGCGTCCGGGCCCAGGCCCGACAGGTCGGCGTCCGCACGCAGGCGGAACCACGAACCCATCCGGGGCATGTTGGGATCGGACGACCGCCCGTCGCTGCCGCTCGCCGGCCAGATCGCGCCCTGGTTCGAGATGTTGGGCAGCGTGATGCCGAGCACGTGGTCGAGGCGCCCGGCCGCGACCTCCTCGTAGCGGATCATGCGGGCGAGCATCGAGAAGCCGGCGGCGATGGCGGAGCCGCGGTTGCGGGAGGCGTTGCTCGACAGGTCGAACTTCACCGCCGTCTCGGCCGACCAGCGGGTCCCGACCACCGGGAGCGGCGGCTGCGCGTAGAAGAACTCGTGCGACCTGCAGGTCGCCTGGTCGACGATCAGCAGGTGGCGGTCCCACGCCATGCCGGGATGGCCCTCGACCTTGGGGTTCGCAGGGATCGGGTGGTTCCGCGGGTCGGACATGTAGTGGTAGGTCCCGACGTTCACGTCCTGCATGGGCGTCTGGCGGGAGTCCACGACGTTGATCGGGATGCCGCCGCGCGAGCCCTGCCAGATGCTGGACTTGAAGCCGGAGCGCAGCTGCATGCCGGCGCCGCCGCCTGCGGCGATGACGGCTGCGGAGTTCGGCGCGGCGGGCAGCGACGAGATGTCGGCTCGGAACACGTTGTTCGCGGGGAACAGCTGGCACCCGGCGATGGGCATGCGCTCGCCTGCGGGGATGAACGAGCCGGCCGGCGTCGTGCTCGGCGCGGTGTTCGGCGGTGCCTGCACGGCGCCCGGGTCGCGCACGACGGGAGCGGGTTCCGGTGCGGCGCCCGGATCGGAGGCGGGCACGCAAGCGACCGCCACGACGGCGACGGCGACCAGCGGTGCGGTGAGCGCCCAGCGCGTCCGTCGACGGACGGAGGTGCGGAGCGTGGTGCGGGAGTGGGGGCGGCGGTGCGCAGCGGAGGTCGTGCGCGGCGAGTCGAGGTTCATGCTCCTGGGTCGGGCGGGGGCCGATCTGGCCCGCGGCCGACAGCAACGTATCGACGCGTGAGGACCAACCTTGAGCGGAGCAACGATCGATTTTCGGGCGGTTCGAGCCGCCCAGCGGTGACCAGGTGTCAGTCGGCAGGCGGTAGCTCGGGACTACCCGGTCCCAGCGCGGGGATCTGGTGGTCCCCCGGCGCTGACCCGGTGTCAGCGAGAGCTGAGGAACCCACAGATCCATCCCGAGGGGTGACCGAGAACACGCTCGCGCGCTCCTCGAACAGGGCACCCGATGGGGCGCTCGGTTCGAGGAGGTTTGGCGCACCGGGCGCGGTCGGGGCGGGCACCGCAGGGCGCTCGACCGGGTCCACGCTGAAGATGGCGTAGGGAACCTCGTCGGGCGTCACCTCGGCGTGCGGCATGGGCGGCGCCACGTCGTGGCCCGGGGCGGCTGCGATGTCCGTCGCGATCGGCGCGACGTCGATCACCTCGTCGACCACGGCGTCGACGGCGTCGTCGGTGCGCTCGACCGAGAACAGCGGCCCGCGCTCGGTGGGACCCAGGTCGCCGGCGTGGAAGAGCGGTGCACGTGCCTCGACGATCGGCGAGGCCAGCTCGGCCGCCGGAGCGGCGGGGCTCGCCGAGACGTTCGGGGTGAACCAGCTGGACTGGACCAGGCCGGTCGCCATGACGGCGACGAGGGCGCCGACCAGCAGGGCGCGGGCGGTGTACTGCGCGCCGGCGGGGGTCAGGTCCAGGAGCTCGGCGAGCAGCTCCTGGAGGTGGTCGTCGGTCAGGTCGAGCTCGATCGCGAGGGAGCCGATGTCCGCGGAGCGCAGGTGCACGACGCTGCCCGCCGGGAGACCACGCTGACGCCGCACCGCGGCGAGGTACGAGCCGAGCACGGCCTCGTTGGCCGCGTGCGAGCCGGCGGCATGCGCCAGGTGGTCCGCGATGACGACCTCTTCGTCGCCGATGACGAGCACGCCGGGACGGCCCGCCTGGGTCAGCGGGGTGCGGATGGCGAGCGCGGACTCGACGTCCTGGCCGTAGACCTCGACGCAGCGTGCGAGCTGGTCGGCGTCGGGACGGCGACGGTGCGCCTCCCAGTCGCGCAGCTCCGACCGGCTGACGCCGAGGCGACGCGCGGCGACACGATCGCTCATCCCCGACAGCTCACGCAGCCGTCGGAGCGCCTGGCCGGTCGTCGTCTCGTCCAGCATCCGGACCTCCTTCGGCACCCCATCGGCCGGGGCGTCCCGGATCTGAGGTTCCTGCGGGAGGATTGCCCAAGGAAGCCGGGGGAGCGGCGGCCGTACGCTTCGGATCGGGCGGGGACCGGCGACGGGCAGCGGGGGCTGGATCGCGGCGGTTACCGACGGGTAACCTACTCACCGGTAACAAACTTCGAAGGACGGCGAGCGATGAGCGACTTCTCCCTGAGCCTCAACGAGGACCAGCTGCAGATCCAGAAGTGGGTGCACGACTTCGCGGAGTCGGTCGTGCGGCCGGCCGCCGAGGAGTGGGACGAGCGGGAGGAGTTCCCGTGGCCGATCGTCCAGGAAGCCGCCGAGATCGGGCTCTACAGCTTCGACTTCATCTCGCAGGCGATGCTCGGTGACCCGACGCACCTGACCATGCCGGTCGCCATCGAGGAGCTCTTCTGGGGCGACGCCGGCATCGGCCTGTCGATCATGGGGTCCGGCCTCGCCGCCGCCGGCATCGCGGGCAACGGCACCCCCGAGCAGGTGCTCGAGTGGGTGCCCCGCTGCTACGGCACCGCCGACAAGGTCGCCCTCGGTGCCTTCTGCGTGTCCGAGCCGGACGCCGGCTCCGACGTGTCCTCGCTGCGCACCCGCGCCGTCTACGACGAGGCGAAGGACGAGTGGACCCTGAACGGCACCAAGGCGTGGATCACCAACGGCGGCATCGCGGATGTGCACGTCGTCGTCGCGGCGGTCGAGCCCGAGCTCAAGGGCCGTGGCCAGGCCAGCTTCGTGATCGGCCCCGACACCCCGGGCCTGTCGATGGGGCAGAAGTACAAGAAGCACGGCATCCGTGCGTCGCACACCTCCGAGGTCGTGCTCGACGACGTGAAGATCCCCGGATCGCAACTGCTCGGTGGCAAGGACAAGCTCGACGAGAAGCTCGCCCGTGCACGTGAGGCGCTCAAGAACCCGGAGATCCGCTCGGGCAAGCAGCCGGCGATGGCCACCTTCGAGGCCACCCGTCCGGCCGTCGGCGCCCAGGCGATCGGCGTCGCCCGCGCCGCCTACGAGTACGCCCTGCAGTACGCCCAGGAGCGCTACGCGTTCGGCAAGCCGATCATCATGAACCAGTCGATCGCGTTCATGCTCGCCGACATGGCCACCCAGATCGAGGCCTCCCGCCTGATGGTGCACCGTGCCGCGTGGCTCGCCGGCAACGGCGGCGGCTACAAGAACGCCGAGGGCTCGATGTCCAAGCTGATGGCCGGTCGCACCGCCGTGTGGGTGACCGAGCGGGCCATCCAGATCCTCGGTGGCTACGGCTACACCCG